>JAYENE010000144.1:0-4214 GCA_034721935.1 Thermodesulfobacteriota bacterium | reverse complement strand
TAGGAACCTTCAACAAGGAGGTGTTCCTGTCACAGACCACAATTTGTTCTTAACTTTTACGGGTTTAAAAAATATTTAAAACCTGAATGGATAGGTATGTGCTTTTTTAACTGGGTGTTTCATATAACCGAATATCGAACAAGAAATTTCGAATTATGGTAATATTTTAGCCTTATGCAACAAATTATCCGCAATTGAGCTTTAAGTGTGATTAAATTTAAAACAGGAAACTGTTTGAATGTATTAGAAATCGTTAAGAAAGAACCTGATACGATATTGTTATTTATAAAAAATCATCTTGCTTGTCACAATTATTATTATTTTTATAGCCTGTTCTTTCTTTACGATTTCTTATACATGAGTTTTTCCTGGTTTAAATTTAATTATACTTGAAGCGGTCATTTTTTCAAAAAGCTAAAATGTTACAAATTATGAAGTATTCAAATACTTCGACCTGCCCGCAATGCCTTTACGTTGTTCGTGTAGAATACTGTAAAGTGATTGCATAATGACATTTATCACCTTAACACCAATTGCAATGCATGGCAGGCGGGTATTCTGCGGTTCATTATTCTGCTGTTCTGCGGTTCTAATCCTCTAATCCCTGACCTCTGACCTCTGACCTCTGACCTCTGACCTCTGACCTCTGATTTCTGACCTCTGACCTCTGACCACTGATTTCTGACCACTGACTTCCGACTTCCGACTTCTGACCTCTGATTTACATAGCCCTTGCCAGGGTAAGCACATCGACATATTCGGCGTTGCAACGCAAAAGAGCCTTTGCGCATTCATTTACGGTTGCCCCTGTGGTATAAACATCATCTACAAGGAGTATCCTTTTATTTTTAATTATAGCCTGGTTGTTGACACTGAAAGCATTTTTAATGTTTGTCATCCGTTTCTTGCGATCCAGACCGGTTTGCGGATCAGTCCGCTTGCTTCTTGTAAGAACATCTGTATCAATTCTGATATTAGACAACCCGATATTTAATTTTTCAGCAATTTGCTTCCAGTCTCTTACCAAAAGATAAGCCTGATTAAAACCCCGTTTTCTGAAGCGTTTAATATGAAGAGGAACAGGCACGATAATATCAATACTGTTTATGCCCCAGAAGTTGATAAAAGCGGAAAACAGAAGCATCCCAAGGGGCCTCGCAAGCTGGATCTTTCCTTTATATTTCAGGCAATGGATTACAGCCATAAATTCTTTGTCGTATATGCCCGGAGAGCGGGATATCCTGAATTTTTTTGGAGAGGTCAAACATTCGCCGCAAACATGATCCTCCCCTTCGCGGCTTTTAAACATAATACCGCACACAGGACAGATTGGGTGTTCAACAGGAATAAAGCCTTTCAGGCAGGTTGGGCATAAAAATCCTGTCATCAGGTTTTGAAATAAGGGCATGTTCTGGCAGTCAAAAGAGGTTCCACCCCCTCCCAAACCCTCCCCCTTGAAGGGGGAGGGCAGGGTGAGGGTGCTAACTTGAAGAAGGCTTTTTTGTTGCTTATTTTTCAAAAAAGCTCTGCAAACAAGGCACCTGCTCGGGAAAACAACCTCCTGCAGAGTTGTTAGAATTGTTTTAAGGGTATGCCCAGGCTTATCGCTAACCAATTTTCTTAACAATTCCTTCGGCAAACTCAGAGCACCTTACCTCTTTTGCGCCTGGTATTTGACGCGCCAGGTCGTATGTTACTGTTTCATCGGCTATGGTTGACTTAAGAGCATCTCTAATTAAGGTTGCAGACTTATTCCATCCAATGTAGTCAAGCATCATTGCTCCCGAAAGGATTAAGGAGCCTGGGTTTACTTTGTCCTGGCCTGCATACTTTGGGGCTGTGCCGTGGGTCGCTTCAAAAACCGCGCAAAAATCCCCTATGTTTGCGCCAGGCGCTATACCCAGCCCGCCGACCTGTGCTGCAAGCGCGTCTGAAAGATAGTCGCCATTCAGGTTTGGAGTGGCGATTACATCATATTCTTCAGGCCTGAGAAGCGCCTGCTGAAAAAGCATGTCAGCAATCCGGTCTTTTATGATGACTTTATCTTTTGGGATGATGCCGTTATATTTATCAAAAAGCTCATTTTCGGTTATGGTTTTGTGTCCGAACATATCCCTGGCAACTTCATATCCCCATTTATTGAAAGCCCCTTCAGTATATTTCATGATGTTTCCCTTGTGCATGAGAGTCACTGTCGGGAGCCTGTTTTCAATGGCATATGAGATAGCTTTTGATACCAGCCTCTTGCTGTTTTTTTCACTGATAGGTTTTATCCCTATCCCCGCATCATCAGGAATGGAAACATTCATACTGTTTTTAAGAAAGGATATTACCCTCTTTGCCCCCTCGCTTCTGGATTCCCATTCAATTCCGGCATATACATCCTCTGTATTTTCCCGAAAAATGACCATATCGACCTTTTCAGGATTCTTCATTGGGCTTGGAACATGATCAATGTACTTTACAGGCCTGACACACGCGTAAAGGTCCAATCCCTGTCTTATTGTAACATTTAAGCTTCTTATTCCTTTTCCTACAGGAGTGGTCAATGGCCCTTTTATGGCAATTACGTATTTTTTTATTGTATCAAGAGTTTCAGAAGGAAGCCATTTGCCTGTTTTTTGGTATCCCTTTTCTCCGGCATAAACCTCGAGCCAGGATATTTTTTTATTACCGCTGTATGCGGCATGCACTGCCGCGTCTATTACCATTCGTGTCGCATACCATATGTCGCCGCCTATCCCGTCCCCCTCAACAAAAGTAATAATCGGGCAATCCGGAACAACTAAGGTTTGATTACTATTTATTATTATCCCGCTGCTTTTTCCCATAATTATACATATCCCTCTATTTTTTATAACAGTTTAGGTTTTTCAAAGAGACTTTGACACCCATGATGGTTTGAGCAATTGCTTTTTTGGCGGATTTGGCAGCGTTGCCATTTCTGCCAAATGCCTATGAAGTTGAGCGCTTTCCATAGATATTATTTCTCAATAAATTATCATTTAGGAGATTTGCCATTGTTGACCTTTCTCCTAAATGTATTTAAAAAAATACTATGTCCGCAAATAGCGGTTGGATTTTTATTTTATAACAAAATCAAATAGATACCCTAAGGCATTAGAGCCAAACAACCCTATGTTGTGTAAAAAATGATTAAAGATGTTGTCATTTGAGGTATTCTGAACCAGTTTTTCAAGAAACGCATATGGATTTATTCTAATATTTAACGCGTTATAAAATCCAACCGACATTTGTTTACATAGAAAAAATAGCTGAAAAATTTAATGCCTAAAAAACAGTATTTTGGGATTTTGGTAATGTTGCCATTTCCCCCAAATCGTGTGGATCATCCCTTAATTTAATTCTTGATTAAAAATATTTATACTCGAAAAGTTATCATTTAGGAAATATGGCAATACTGCCTTTTTTCTTAAATTTCATTGATGAGATTATAATTCATTTTGCTTTTAATCGCGGCGCTGACCCGCGAGCATCGCGATTCTTGGCGGCGCAGCCGCCGAGAACGGCAAGGATAACCTGATGAAAAAGCAAACAAAATATGGCTAAAAAATGAAGAAAGATCGATAAACAACAAAATTTGTAGAAACCAAAAAACGGCCAGGCTTTTTCAGCCAGAGTTCATCCTTTTGTTATCTTTTCCAGAATCTGAATTTGTCCCTTAAAACCTCGTTATCGTCCCCAAAAAAGGCAACCTAAGACCGAAATAAGCCCTTTTTTGGCATCTTATTGATAAAAAAATCAAGCTATTATCTTGGTCCCCACTTATGATATGAAGCGTAACGCTCATAAATCTCTCTCCTTGCCGAACGTGAAGCTAAGCTGAATGAGGCAAAACGACAACCGTCAAACCGTCAATTGAATCAACCAAACAATGATATCAAAATCTACATCAACCTTCCTCTATAAAAAGCACGACAATTTACAATCTTTTTATGTAACCGTTCACGGGCTCTCAAAGCCTGCTGTATCATTATCAAAACCCTAATAGCCATTATATAGGAGAGGCTTTCAGCCTTGATTGATCGCGGCTAAAAGCCTCTCCTACAAGCCTCACAAGGCACTTAGGGTTCGCTCAAAAATAAGTTCGCAATTTTAAGCGTTGAGGCGCCAGGCTGGCAAGGCGCGAAAGCGCAGGAATATCAGGCATATTCCGAGCTTTCGCAACGCAGCCAGGCGGGATGCATCGGCGC
>JAYENE010000143.1:0-4216 GCA_034721935.1 Thermodesulfobacteriota bacterium | reverse complement strand
TAAGTTCAGAAGGTAACAACG
This sequence comes from Thermodesulfobacteriota bacterium, assembly GCA_034721935.1. Taxonomy (GTDB): domain Bacteria; phylum Desulfobacterota; class Desulfobacteria; order Desulfobacterales; family ETH-SRB1; genus Desulfaltia. The sequence continues at coordinate 4,195 of JAYENE010000143.1, read as the reverse complement.
TCCCCCATTACGCATTACACACAATTCCCCGGCCTATCACATGGTGCAATATCCCTGGGGCATCTAATCTTGCTAATCTTGGCATATTCTATAAAAGGAGGCTATCCACTTAACGCAAGTCGATTGTCATTAATTTATTGAATTTAAAGAGTATTTGGCCATTTTTGAATAACAATCAAAAATTAGAAAAAGAGTAATATATTCAAATAGATATCTCTTTGAGAAAATGTGCGCTGCAAAGCGATCTCGGCTAAAAGCCGCTCCCACAGCGACATCTACTCCTTAAGTTAATGGCAATTATTTAAGACCGTGTGTATAATTCATCCTCAAGGTTCTATTTTTGGTTGACTCATTACCATTGTCGATGGTACCACTCAAATCAAACAGATACAGCATTCTCTCATAAAAGGAGAACTTCATTATGCCAATATTGAGTATGGAAAAAGCATCAAACATGACACTTCCTTCTCCTGTATCCAAAGAATATTGGGAAAACAGTGAGTGGGCTTATGAGCATATGAAGGAAATTTCTGCAAAATATCCCAATCAATGGGTAGTCATTTTTGACAACAAGGTGATAGCGGCCAGCAGAAGCGGGTCGGAAGCAGAGTGTATCGCTAAAGAAAAAGTGGGTAATCAAGAGTTTGTTATCCTGTTTGCAGAGAAGGGCATACGTGTCTATTAGGATCGATTTAGAATTTGAAACCAAGCTTGATTTAGAGCTTCTCTCTGCAGGCATTTCGACGCGCTTGATAAGGTTGGTTGCATCTCTTCGATTGAAAACCTCAAGAGGCTGGACTAATCCATATAAAGCAATAATTGATACAGGGAGTCCTATAACTAACTCTAATACCAAAGCATGTCTGGGAACAACTCATTATAACATGGATTTTGCCTGGTTCCATAAAATTGACAGGGTTAGGTTCTGGTGGTGTATCTGGAAAATTGGCAGAAGTTGTCATGTTTTTTGTGGATAAAAAAGGAATGTCCCCTCCTGTTTCTTTAAAAGGGTTCCTTGTTGACAGTGACACTGTTCCGCTCATTATTATTGGTTTTGAGGATGCATTGACCGATATCAAGCTGGTGTGTGACTATAGGATCAAAACCGCCTTTTTCCAAATACCCATATAGCCTGCCGTTTCTGTATTTTTATCGCCTACGCCTGTCAGTTATGGTTCCCTAATTTTCCCTAACTCGCGCTCTATTCGTGTCATTCGTGGCTAACATATAAAACGGTTCCATTCCCACTGGTTCCATGTCTTCAGTCCCCAGCCAAGCGCCTTGAATCTATCAAGATCGCTTTTGCCCTCCAACGCAACGGACCAGGCCATCGGCTCAGTCCATTTGTGTTTTTCTGCTACCTGTGCAACGGTAAAGCCTCTGGATAAATCGGCATTTATTAAATTTGCCAATTCTGATATTTTTTGTAAATGATTTGATAAATTGGCATTTAGCGGATTTGCCAGTGATGGCATTTCCGCTAAATGCTTAAGTATAGCATAGAACACGATCCATATTATTCCAAGCGCCCGCCATCAAAAACAAATTAAAAGATGAACGTTCAACACCCGCCTGCCATGCATTATAAACGATGGTGATATGATCATTGTCAGATGGCCGACGCGCAGCGTAGCGGTTACTCCAATTATACCTCGGAAGGCCATCAATTTATACCTCGGAAGGCCATCAATTGCGTTTTTTCGGTGAGCAATAAACCAGAAAAAATACATGTCTGCGATCTACGCAAAAGACCAAAAATAAAATGAGAAACGCATAAAATCATGGGCATCCCGCTGTACGCCTCGCTCTGCCTATCCACTGGGAGCTTGCAATGACATGGAGGCTCGGCAGACGAGCTGGCTCGCAGTGGCAGGCGGCTCGGGTCGAGTCCGCCAGACTGCTTTGGCGGAGCGGGAGTGACTCCATTTTTGACTTTTTACGTAAGGGTCGGCCAATAACTGACTTCACCAAAAGCTTGACAATATACAAAGTTTGTATGATATTAGAAATAGGAGGTGTAACATGAGCACAGTCACAGTAAATATATCTTTCCAGGATAGATTCCTTTCTAACATTGACCGAATTGCCCGGCGTGAGTCCCGTTCTCGCTCTGAACTTCTTCGTGAAGCCGCCCGCATTTATATAGAAAGAAAGCAACGCTGGGATAAAATTTTTGCTAAAACATCAATACAATCAGGGAAACAGGCCATCACCGAAAAGGATGTGCTGGACGAAATTAGTTATTATCGGAGTGAGAAAAGAAAACAAAAATGCCAATAACAAAGGTGGTTCTTGATACAAATGTATTACTATCCGGCATTTTATTCGGCGGCAAACCGCGACAAATTCTTGATTTAGTTATTCAGGGCAGGATTAACGCTTATATTTCTCCCACAATACTCACCGAATTCAGAGAAGTTCTTATAAGACCAAAATTTGGCCTTACTCATGAGGAGTGTTTTTCAATTGCCAAAGAGGTAGAAGATATATTTTGCTTTGTGTTTCCCCAAATCACAGTTGATTTAATCAAGGCCGACCCAGATGATAACAGAATCCTTGAATGTGCTTTAGCTGCAGATGTAAAATATATAGTAACCGGAGATCCGCATTTATTGAATTTGGAGTCGTTCGACAAAATCAAAATCATTTCACCTGCAACATTCGTTGCTGAGTTCCAAGCAAGCGGTTCTCAAAATGGCTAAATGGCCAATAATACGCTACCTTGACCTGCAACCTGCTGGCAAACTTTGTGCATTTGCTCACGCTCTTTCATCCCTGCCAACATTATCGGCCAGCCATGGGAGTTAGGCAAGCCTTCATTAAAGAAAAGAAAAAAAATGAATGCGAAAAGCAGCAGAGCAAAAAATGTTAAGTAAACACGTCTGGTTACTTCCTATATTTGGACACAAAACTGACATCAAAAGGTGGGGTGATGGAGACAAAATTGACAGATGATGGGATTGGCAGTTGAATATAGCCTATAACTCCGCCCTGCAAACGGCAACGGCCGCTCTTGCCGCTTCAGGTTATCGTGCCGTGCGAGAAGCTCATCATTACAGGGTTGTTCAATCTCTTGCTCATACTATAAAGGCTGATGCCGGCTTGATTGCTTTGTTTGATCGGTTTCGAAAGAAAAGGAATATCAGCGGTTATAATCATGCTGGTATGATATCCGACCAGGAAGCTAAAGAAATGGTGGACGTTGCAAACCGTCTCCGCCAAAAGGTTGAAAAATGGCTTTATGAAAACCATCCGAATTTAATGGAAAAATAGAATGTCCCGACTTTTCCAGACAGATCATAGTTTCATTGCAGTGTAGTCTTTCTTTCCAGAAAATTCCGGCAACAGTAAACCAAGTAGTTTCGTGAGGGAAGAAAATTGCAGAAAAGCAAGGTTTGAACCTTAAAGAGGAAGCAAACCAATAATTCAATGGACGTCCCCAACTTCGTACTAATTGACAGCTCGATGTCATGCCTTTCCAATAAAATCAACTGAATCTCTGCAACTTGACGATTTTCTAGAAAACGTAATTTACCAACTTCTACAATCACACTATAGGCAGCACTGGAATCAGGAGGTACGATTTTAGAAAGATCTGTTGATTGCCATACCTCTGCCCTTTACCCATAAGTTGTCTCTTCATTAGCAATTAACAGTTATCAATTGATTATTAACTATTATTATTGCCTTTTTGGGCGTAAACCTAAAACCTAAAACAAATAATCAATAATTCCGCCAAAGCACTCTGGCGGATTAATAACAAATTGTTAATTAAGGATAAAAATATGTCTCAACACTTACGGGTAAAGGGCAGACATACGCAACACACGGGACGTTCGTGCAGAACGTTCACAACTCCAAAACAATGTCGTCGATATCCGGTTTTACCCCTGTTGACAGCATTCGTGTCGCGCAAGAATTTGTCACTCCAAGATATCTGGCCACATCAGCGCCGGAATAGCCAAGTTCTTCGACTCCGATCCACGACATTGCTCGCCTGGCTTGCACTACTATGTTTCTTCGACTGCCAGACCGAAGTTCCCTAACAGAAATATCGTACTTCTCACACACTTTCTTTGCAAGTTCTCTGATATCTATCCGCTGCCCTGACAGCCTTAAATTCTTTTTAACAGGATCACCAAGTCCGGTTATAATCTGATTGACAAAATCACCATCACCGAGTATCGGCTGACCA
>JAYENE010000142.1:0-4227 GCA_034721935.1 Thermodesulfobacteriota bacterium | reverse complement strand
GGTAATTCCTTAATCATTAGTGACCGATTATTTGAAATTTCTACTTCCATACGATGTACTTGCATAAATCACCTTCTTTATTGTTCTATTATCAATAGAAATATCATGAATGATGTTGCCGCATAACAAGTTATTGAGCTGATATGGATATCATCACCTTTGTAATGATATCCGCCTTTTTAAATCTATGAAGGGTTATGTTTCCCACCTCTTGTGTTTTTTTGTGCCACATCTTTTATTTACTCTCCAGGATCGGTTTTAAAATATCCGGGCTTTTTTCTGCAAAGCTGTTCATTCGTTTTACAATCTCGCTTGGCTCGGTTCCTGTCCCAAGAAAAAAACATCTTCTGTTCTTCAATATGCTGAAACTCCTCTGCGGCTTGGAATATTTGTCCTGTTTAAATATCGCGCTCCCGAAATTAGTAAGGTGTCTCCAGAAACTCTCCGATGCACGGGAATATTTTACCGAATTCCGGGGATATCCATACCTATTTCTGAATTAAGTGTTATGTCCCCAAAATTCCCCCGATTAATGTGTCATACCTGCCTGTGGTGTTACGGGCGTAAACGCTTCCAGGCGCATAAAAGCTTTGTTCAGACTTTCTGAATTATTTCTTGCTGTATGCGCGTCCCAATTTTTCCTCACAAAACGGGTTAAGTGGCTGTTGTAATCCGGTCCTTGCTTGCTGGTAGCACCGCGTGACGGAACCAGATCCGCCCTCAATCGACTTGATCTTGATTTTCTCGCAAGCGATATCAAAAACTCTTTTGGGTCAGGTATGCTGTCCGTGTCTTGAGGAATCCGGGTTAAAGGAATTGAAAGGAACTTGGCAAATGCTTTTCTGTCAGCCATTACCCACGATTCTACCTCCATTACAGCAATACGAAATATCATGTTTAGATTGCGGGGCTGGTTCAACCAGTTCGCTATCTTATCCGGCGGGCACTCATTTATACTGTCCTGATCCGTTAACACAAAAAAGGGGAACCCGCTGGCAGCCTTATTAAAGGCATTTATTTTTGACTTCAGATAGCCGAATCCACCCTTCCGCAAACACTGGGTTACCCGATAATTTTTTTGAGTCTGTTCTATCAGCTTTCTTGTCACCACTTCGCTAAGAACATCCTCTACCGCAAGTGTTAGATGAATTTCTTTCATTCAAACAGCCCCAGTTGCTCCACATTGCCCGGTCTGGTTCGAGGCAACACGGCATCCGCGATCGGCAGACCCGCTTCCAGAAGCGCCAGCGCGACCTTGATTTTTGTGGCAATTTCTACCCTGGTCCCTTCGCTATCGGGAGTAAGCAACAGCACTTCGCGTCCATCTATTCCCTTGTCGCGCAACAAGTCTTCACTGTGAGTGCTGATCAATACTTGCCTGCGGCGTTGCCGCTGCATCCGGTAAATCAGCGGGGAAAGCTGTTCAATAATACCGGCGTTTAGCGACAACTCCGGTTCTTCCAGCAACAACAGTGAATCTCCTTCCAGCAAAGACCACAGCAGCGCGAGCAATCGCAAAGTACCATCGGAAAACTGATCCTCCCGCTGCCACCCTGCGTTAGGCCGCCAGTGTGAATACAGAGCCGCAAGATGCGGCCGACCGCTATCTTCATCCCGCTCAAATTGAAGTTGTTTCAATTGCGGCACCGCGATTTTCAGCGCCTTCTCTATTTTTGCCAACCGAGATTTTTGGGTTCGCGGTTGCGATTTCGCAACCCGATCCAGGAAGCCCTGGCCGAACGGATCATCTTCCAACTGTCTGCCTTGAAGCGTATCCGCGTGACGCAACAATTGTGGCACAAGGTGAAGATAAGTTACAGACTCCAGATAGCGGGCAATATCCCGGAACTGTGCATTGGTGTTTACCTGTTCCAGAAATGTCTGTTTTAATCGTTCGAGATCTTCTTTGTCTTGTGAATCCGGTCGGTCTAACAGTTTCTTGTCACCCTGCGACACACGTTCAAATGACAGGATGGGTTGTCTGTAACCACGCGTCTCCTGCTTCAGTCCTATTGCATAATGCCAAATAGGTTCCTCATCCGGGCTATTTGCGAGGTAGATTTCGACTATTATTTCCGGATCTCGTCTCGCGGCCAGACTGCGAATTTTTGACACACCGCCGCGGCTTTTAACGGCTTTCTGTAAACCGCCACCCTCGGGTTTTGCAATATCACGCAGGAATCTAAAAACATCCAGGAGGTTTGATTTCCCAGATGCATTCGGGCCAACGAGAAACTGACGCTCCCGCAAGTTTACATCTACCTCCCTGAAGTTCCTCCAGTTCTTCAAAATTAATCGTGATACAATCATGCTATGCCTCCATTGGCCCACGCTTTCTATACCGTAGCCATCAATGATTTTGGCTGCAATTTGCTTCGTTTTTTGAAAGGCAGACTGACGGTTTCTTGCCTAACAGTCAACTCACTTTTTTAACGGTAAAAAATGTTTTCTATTTGTCTCCAGTATTGGTTTTAAAATATCCGGGCTTTTCTCCGCAAAGCTGTTCATTCGTTTTACAATATCGCTTGGCTCGGTTCCTGTCCCAAGAAAAAAACATCTTCTGTTCTTCAATATGCTGAAACTCCTCTGCGGCTTGGAATATTTGTCCTGTTTAAATATCGCGCTCCCGAAATTAGTAAGGTGTCCCCCGAATTCCCCCCCGAATTCCTCAAGGACTGGCCTCGTTATTTTCCATACTCTCCTCAACAATAACGATTTCCTTTTCCGTTAGAATTACAGGTTTTAGTTGCTTTACTGCCTGTGGGATAAAAGATGATTCAAGTTCGTAGGTTTTCCTATCATCCAGCGATTGAGAGAGGCCCCTGTCAATCTTGAACTCCTCGTAGATTCTGTCGATGCTACCTTCATCTATGCTACTATCCCGGAGTAGCTGCAACAATGCAAAACGTTGCCAGTTTTCGAGTTGTTTACTCCAAGCTTGCAGTTCATGGAAAATATTAAAGTAAGTTTTGTAATTCATGTTTTGACAACCTCGCTGATAAACCCCTTGGTGAATTACTTCTTTGATTGAAAGCATAGATCCATTCCTCACATCTTTACAAATGAATCAGATTTTTCACTTTCCTCTGTTTCGGCAATCAGGAAATCGACAATTTTTCGCTTTTCTGTGCCAGTTTCAAATAGCTCCCTCAGGGCGTATAAGGCCTCGTACCCGTCCGGTTTTGTGGAATAATAGAAATCCCTGGCTAACTCGGTAAATGTTTCAGATTACTCTGGGTTACACAAGTATGTGTGTAATGGGTGATGAAAGGTCGTAATCCTTAATAACCGGATCCTTCTTTTTTTGCTCATTAATCGCCTTTCCACGGATTGCTGATAGGAAGATTACTTGCCTTAAAGTCGATTACGTTTCTCGTCACTAATACCAGATTATGCGTGTAAGCAATTGCCGCTATAAGGCTATCCATTGAAGACATGGGCATGCCTGACTTTTCAGCTTTGCCTTGCATTACCCCCCAGTTCTCAGCAACGGCAAGATCAATCGAATATATACGATCCTGATAATCTTCCAATAAACTGTTGAGCCACTCTGTCAATCTATTTTTCCGTTTTGAATTAGGCAGTTTTGTAAGCCCTTTGCGGATTTCACCAATAGCCAATCTAAAACCATCGGATTTGGAGAGGGTTTCACGAGTTCAGATATGACACAGGTATCTAATAAATATTTCACAAGTCAATACTCCTTGGAAGATCTTTCTGTCTCTCAAGTTCAAAGTCGTTATCCATTTTCGGACATCCAACCAAAAAATCTTTAAAGGAAGGCTTGGTCGAAAGCAGTTTTTCGTAATCATTTACGGAAACCACAACAACTGCTTCTGCCCCTCGACGTGTTATATGCTGAGGCCCTGTCTTTAAAGCATCGTCAACAACTTTACTAAATTTAGCCTTTGCGTCTTGCAATTTCCAGGTTGCTTTCATCTTCTACCCTCCTTTTGATAACCATACTGGTCAGACTAGTCGAATTGGGACGTTCGTTCCGAGCATTCCTAACTCCGTTGGACCTCATTAGGCGATTGGTAACGTTGTTACATTCTGGCCTTATTGCAAATATCCCCATAGGTTTTTGTTATTATCATACAAATCAGAAATTTACAAACTCATTATCTGGTCAACCTGAGGCAGCGGACAATTAAATTTAAGAACGGCTGAAACTCGCACATAAGTGAGCGTAAAGAAATAACTTAGAGCAATCCTTTTATAAAAAGC
>JAYENE010000141.1:0-4232 GCA_034721935.1 Thermodesulfobacteriota bacterium | reverse complement strand
TCTGGCAAGATATTGATTCGGTGTTGCAACTTTTCGGCAAAAACAAAGGTGGGCTATGGTGTCAAAGCTTGAATTGTGAATAAAGGAAAGTTTAATTCACAATTCAAGCTTTGACACCAGTTTTTTTGATTTTCGTCGTGAGTTTCTCATGACGTGGGGCGCAAATCCGCTTTTTTACATGCAGAGTAAGAACCAAGGCATTGTCAACACGAACCTTTCAGGTCTTGCCAAGTTGGAGAATAAACCCGACGGACTCGACGTTTTTCTTTCTTACGTAAAGCCGATGGGAGAGCCCTGCAGCGATCAGTATCCCTACTACGATGATTCCGAATGCAGGATGGTCGCCTGCAAGCTCGGTGACTAATGGCCAGACCGTTTCGTGGAGAGTGAAGTTGCTCAACGAGACGCCCATGATTTTATGCGTTTCTTGTTTTATTCTTGGTCTTGCAAAGATCGCAGACATATATTTTGTCTGGTTTTATGAGCTATTGGAAACCAGAGAACCCGTTGATTTCGCCAGCGGGTTTTTTAACATCGGGGGATATGCCTTGGTGCGAGGGTGCAGCAGCATGGGAGTGTTAAGAAAAGTTTAAGGCTGCCAGAGCAGCGAAGGAAACCTTATCCAGTATTTTCAGGCGTTGACATATGGTCTTCTTGCCTGTTAAAAATAATAACAAAATTGAAGATAATAGAGCAAGGCAAATCTACCCGAAAACACCCTCGATATCGTCATATCAAGGCAAATTGGCCTGATAATCAATGTTTTGGCAGTATACTTTAATACACAGGGGAATAGATAAAAAATGGCAAAAAGAACATCAAAATCATTATATCAAATAAAAGTAACCCTTATAGGGAGCAAGCCACCAATTTGGAGAAGGTTAATTGTCAAGGATAACATCTGATTAGATCAGCTACACTCCGTTTTACAGGTTTCCATGGGATGGTTTGATTGTCATCTGCACCAGTATATAGTTGGAGGCTCCTATATCGGAATTCCAGATCCGGATTTTGAGATGGATGTGATTGATGAGCGTAAGATTTATTTATACGACCTTGTTTCCAATCCCAAAGACAATTTTACCTACGAATACGATTTTGGAGATGGCTGGAATCATAAGATCGTTCTAGAAAAAACTTTGCCATTAAATTTTTCCGAATCCCCAATAGTAATCAAGGGCAAGAAGGCATGTCCACCTGAAGATTGTGGAGGCATTTGGGGGTATTCTGATTTTTTAGAGGCTATTCAAAACCCAAAGCACGAAGAACACGAATCTATGCTTGAGTGGGTTGGTGGAGAATTTGATCCTGATGAGTTAGATATTAAGCTTATTAATAGTCATCTGAAAAATTTGAAATTATGATCTCTTTATATAAAAACAGCCAACAAAGCACTGGAGATGGACTGTGCAAAACCGTGCCGTTTTTTGAAAGGGAGCATTTGACCGATAGTTTTTACCTTTATCATAGTTTTTAGGTTATCGTTGCCCAGCAACTCAGCTTTACGAAGCAAAAAAATAAACATTAAACATTGTTCAAGATGTCCACCATGAGATGCTTAAAGCTGATTTTTAGCATGATTCCTCTGTTCCTTGCGGGCTGTGCATGACTGCAACCAATCACAGATGCAGATCTCACATTTGAAAGAATAGTTGAAGCTCCAGGCTATTCCAAAGAACAAATTTTTAACGGCACAAAGATTTGGATCGCCGAAAACTTCAGATCTGCCAAAGCTGTTCTTGAGTACGAAAGCAAAGATACCGGGACGCTCATCGGCAACGACACAATCCCATACCAGTGTAGCGGAAGCGGACTGGAGTGCATGGCTTGGGCTGACTGGAAAGTGCGTTTTACGATGCGAGTCGATATTAAGGATCAGAAATTCCGTCTGACATTCAGCAACCTGCCCCTTAGATATAGAACCCAGAGCGATATTGATATGGTCAGATCTAAGCTTTTGAAGTTCGGGGACCAACTTCTATCTTCATTCGGAAAAGATAAGGGTAAAAGTGATTGGTAACGATTTCACGAATTTCAACAAAAAAAGACTTCTAATCAACGCATTCACCGGACGGCTCACAGCCGCCGGTGATCCGTGCCGATTCGGACCTTTGGAGGGCGTAGGATGAAGACGCTCTTTCCCATCAAAGCCAACAAGATACTCCTCAAGCCATTTACGATAGAGGAACACGCCGCGAAGAACCGGATCGATAAGGTTTGCGACATAAGGGAACATCTTGGTTGCCAGTCAAACCTTGAAAACTTGGGGTCAAGCCTGCTCTTGGCTCTTGCAACGTAAAATGTTACGGATTATGACATGGCACGTCCACTCAGAATAGAGTATCCTGGCGCATGGTACCATGTGATGAACAGGGGTGTGCAGCGGGATGCCCATGATTTTATGCGTTTCTTGTTTTGTTTTCGGTCTTTTGCGAAGATCGCAGACATAAAAGCTTTGACCCAAATTTCCACCAATTTTCTTCTTTCAGTGACAGGAAAAATCAAGGTGATTTAACACATGACAGAAAAAGAACTGATAGACAAATTAAATGAGCTACGATTATTGTCTGCCGAAAACGAAGTGGTGGAGTTTAAGGAAGCCAAGAATACCGCATGGGCAAGGAACTTGATGCATATATAGAAGGCGCTCTCGGTAAAGAAAACATTAAAACCAGGGAATAATAATCATAATGGCAGAAAGTCAAAGCATAGAATACAAAAAAAACCTGGAGAAATGAATATCTGAAATGGATCTGCGGTTTTGCCAATGCAAACGGAGGAAAACTGTTCATCGGAATTGATGATAATGCTAATGTAGAGGGAATTGACAATTACCGCGAATTACCGGAACAGTTGCCCAACAAATTTCGTGATATTCTTGGAGTTTTTGCAGAAGTCAACTTGCAGAGCAAAGGTAATAAGTATTTTCTTGAAATCATTGTGCCCCGTTATGATGTGCCAATTTCCATGATGGGTAAATATTATGTCAGAACAGGAAGTACGCTTCAAGAGTTAAAAGGTCCTGCACTGAACGAATTTATTTTAAAAAGAACCGGAAAGACTTGGGATGATATTCCTGAACAAAGGGCAACCATTAGTGACATTGATGAAACAGCCATCAGACAATTTCTCAACGATGCCTCAAAAGCCAAACGTATCATTGTTGAAAATGATATTAGCATCCACAACTTACTTGAAAAACTCCGTTTAATAGAAGATGGAAAATTAAAAAGATCGGCCGTTGTACTGTTCGGCAAAGACCCCGGAAAGTTTTACCCAAATACAGCCGTCAAAATTGGCAAATTTGGCGAATCGGATGCCGATCTGAAGTTTCATGAGGTTATTGAAGGTAATTTGATCCAAATGTAAGAACGGATTGAAGAGATGCTTAATGCTAAATTCTTCATTCATCCGATTAACTTTGAAGGTATGCAACGGGTAGAAAGAGACGAGTATCCGGTTGCTGCTGTGCGTGAAATGATACTCAATGCTTTGGTGCATAGAAATTACATAGGCGCTCAAACGCAAATCCGTCTGTATGATGATCATTTCAGTGTCTGGAACGATGGTGGCCTGCCGGATGGAATAACAGAAGAAGACCTGAAGAAAATACACCGCTCCAAACCAAGAAGTCCGTTAATTGCGGACGTATGTTTTAAAGGAGGCTATATTGACTCCTGGGGAAGAGGTACGATTAAAATCATTGAGTCTTGTCAGGAAGCTGGTTTGCTGGAACCTGTTTTGAAAGAGGAACAAGGTGGATTTTTAAGTAAAATATTTAAAGATTGGTTAACGAAAGACGGGTTGAAAAAATTGGAACTGACTGAGAGGCAAATTGAAGTGGTTTTGTACACTAAAAAATATGGTGACATCACCAATTCTAAATATCAGGAAATAGCTAATGTGTCCAAAGCTACAGCAAGCAGAGACATTAAGGTGTTGGAGGAAAAAGGATTATTAAAAAATATTGGCACAAAAGGTTCGAGTGCCATTTATAAGATTAAGGTTGGCTCAGTTGGCTTATGATTGGCTCATAGTTGGCTCAAATAGCTCATAATTGGCTCAGAATTTACCAACAATTGCATTGGACAAAGTTCAGAAAAGGAAAAAGCTTACAAACGGTGAGATTAGTACGTCCCGCAAGTTGCCCAGGAGCACCCCGCAAATCCGACTAAATATCAATTGGATAGCGAGTTATTTACTTATTTATGGACGTCCCGCAGGCCTTTCCC
>JAYENE010000140.1:0-4273 GCA_034721935.1 Thermodesulfobacteriota bacterium | reverse complement strand
TTTTCACTCCCACCCCGACCCTCCACTGTCAGGTGAGAAATGGTTAATTTTAATGATATCAACCTATTAGTTCCCTCTCCACTGGGGGAGAGGGTTAGGGTGAGGGGGATTTCATGCGTCAGGGCTGATGGCTGGATCAGGGACTTGCAATATACCTCAATTATAGTATATGCTCACCCTTAAGAATACGTGCCGTGCCCGGCACACAACCATCGGATTAAGGCTGACCGAAAAAGCCATGCCGATTTTTGCCTTTTTTAGAAAGGCTTTGTAAAACGTGCCCTTAGCGGTATTCATCGTTGGCTTTTTTCGTCAGCTTATCCGAAACGTTGGATGTAAACTGAAATTTAAATATGAGCCCCAAACTTCTATATTTGCTGTTGTTTCCGCAGCGGAAAACGAAAATGTTACTCTTTATGCGTCTCCGGTTTCCCTGTGTTTTCGCTTGTTGTTATCCGTTGACCATCCTTGCAAAAGGTGCGAAGGGCGGGGCTCATTTTTTCTATGACAAAACTTAAAGCTACACTCATAAAACATGAAAAAGATGCACTTGAATTATTTTCAAAATTAAACTTTGGGAGAGATGCAGCCAATTTTTTGGAAATTCCATATGGGCAGTTACTTTACCTTCTGTATAAGCAACCAGAAAAAAATAAGTACATTTCATTTTCAATCCCTAAAAAAACAAAGGGGCACAGGACTATATCAAAACCAACTAACGGAATTGATATTTTACAGAAAAAACTAAAGCCATATCTGGATGCATATTACCGAGTTAAAGCTCCTGTTCACGGTTTTGTGAAGGGTAAGAGCGTTGTCTCAAATGCATCTAACCATTTAAAAAGTAGATATATTTTAAATCTTGATCTCTCTGATTTTTATGGCTCAATTAATTATGGCCGGGTGCGTGGCCTTTTCTTAGCCAAGCCGTTTTCGTTCGGTGAAAAGGCTGCAAGCGTTTTAGCTCAATTATTATGTTATCAAAATAAACTTCCTCAAGGTGCCTGTACTTCCCCAGTAATTTCTAATTTCGTTGCATCGAATTTAGGGTTCGGCAAAGAATAAGTTCGCAATTTCAGGCGTTGAGGCGCTCGGCTGACAAGGCGCGAAAAAGCATGAATATCAAGCATATTCAGAATTTTCGGAACGCAGTCAGGCGTGATGCATCGGCGCCTGAAATGTGAAGTTATTTTTTGCCGAGCCCTTAGATAAGAAATTAGTTTTGTTGGCGAAAAGATATCATTGTACTTATACAAGATATTCTGATGATATAACGATTTCTTGTAATAAAAAAAACTTTCCGAATTCATTAGCTTCTTATGAAGGTAATAATCCTATTACTGGGGAGACTATAATTGGTAAATTATTAGAAGACATAATAGACAGCGCAGGATTCAAAATAAATTACGACAAGGTTAGACTACAAATACCTTCAGTTCGGCAAGAAGTTACTGGAATTACAGTCAATGAATTCCCTAATGTTAAAAGAAGTTACATTCGAAATATTAGGGCAATGCTGAATGATTGGAAAAGTAATGGCGCTATTGAGGCATAAAAAATTACATCAAAAAGCATCCCGAAAAGCATATCAATATTTCTGACGACAAACTTGATGGAAGTTATTTTTGTAAAGTTTTTTTATGGAAAATTATCTTTCCTGAAAATGGTACGAAATTTCAAGGAAAAAAATGACTCAGTGGTGACAAATTTTGCGTTAAAAGCTGGGGAACTTGATCCAGATCCCCCAAAATACATAAAAGAAATCATGAAAATGAGTAAATTATTTGGTGTCTTTATAGGACACGCAAGCGAGGACAAAGATCTTATCGCTAAGCCAATATATGATGCGTGCGAATCGAAAGGAATAGCTGCCTTTATTGATGTCATTCATATCGACTGGGGGGATTCATTAACGGAAAAAATTAATCATGCTCTTGGTAAATCAAAGTATTTTTTGGCGATTATGTCGGAAAAATCAATAGAGAAATCTTGGCCAAAAAAAGAATTGAATAGTGCAATAGCCAGAGAAATAAGCGGAGAGCAAAAGGTGCTTCCTCTAATTGTTGGAGACTCAAAAAGTATACTAAATAAATTCCCCATGCTGGCTGACAAGCTATATATTGAGTGGGATGGTAACGCAGAAAATATTGCAGACAAAATAATTGAATTAAAGAAAAACATCCAACCAGGCGCTTGAGATGGACTGGGCAAAGCCGTGCCGTTTTTGAAAGTCAGTATTTGACCGGTAGTTTTTATCTTTATCATAGTTTTTGGGTTAGCCTGTTCAAGGTCTATCTTCTAACCGCCCCATATTTACTATGTTGAGTGTTATGTATTCTATTTAAATTTCGAGGTAAAACTCATTTTCAATTTACAAAAAGGATTTAATTACGGACATCCTTCATTTTGGGGTAAAAGTAGTTGTAAATTGTAGAAGAGGCTTTCAGCCTCTTAAATCAGCGGCAGGATGCCGCTGCCCCTTTTTAATCAAGTGTAAACCTAAATTGAGCGATTTTTTACTCGATCTGTACCAATCTCTTGCGCATCAAGGATTCGCGAAAATCCTCGACATATCCACGGGTATGCCTGTGGTTTTCGCAAACCCTTATGCATCAAGATCTCGGCACATATCTTCGCAATAAATCGCTCAACTTAGGGTAAAGTAAAAAATGAAGGATGCCTAATTACGCATAGTTATATTTTAACAGACTGCCCATTACTCTGAAATTTAAATAGGATACAGTGTTATCCATATTTACTGTCGTAACATTTCAAACAAAAGGAAAAATATCTATGAGCGAATATCAATATTACGAATTCCAGACGATTGATCGCCCGTTGGATGAAAAAGAACGAGACGAAATTGCCAGTTGGTCCAGCAGGACGGTGCCCACATCAACCCAAGCAATATTTACATATAGTTACAGTGATTTTCCTAAATCGCCCAAGAGAGTCGTAGAAAAGTATTTTGACGCTATGCTATATCTTTCAAATTGGGGATCAAAGCGGCTTATGTTTCGCTTTCCACGCTCCATCATTGATGCTGAGATATTCAGACCATATTGTTTTTTTGATACAGTGTCTACTTCTGTTACCGAAGACCTTGTTATCTTAGATATGTCTTTCCATGATGAAGAAGGCGGAGGGTATTGGATAGAAGGTGAGGGTTACTTGTCTTCATTAATTATTCTTCGAAATGATATTTTAAACGGTGACTATCGAATGTTATATCTCGCTTGGCTTAATTCCATAAATTTTGAATATGATATTGAGGATTATAGGGAGGAGCTTGAGCCCCCAGTACCAGATAATCTCCGAAATCTATCAGCACCACTGCAAAGTTTCATAGATTTCTTCGAAATTGATAAGAATCTAATCAGCGCGGCATCCGAAGCCAGTGTCAATAGAACCGATTCCTCCGTACCTGCTATCAAAGAGTCAGTCGCTAAACTTACAGAAGCCGAACGAATCCATTTTCTGGTTAGATTTGCGAAAGGTGAAGCACATGTAAATCTCCAGCTACAAAAAAGACTCCGTGAGCTTTCCTCAGAAAAAGCAAGGATTGGTGAGCCTTCCCAAAAACGAACAGTTGGTGCATTACTAAGATCAGCTCAAGAAATTCTCAAACGTAAAAAGGAAGAAGAACGACAAAAAGCTGAACGGGATAGAATTCGTAAACTTCAGAAGCTTGAAAAACAGGAATCAGAATTGTGGGAACGAGTTTCTGTGTTGATTAATACAAAGAAAACCAAAGCTTATAATGAAGCTGTTGATATCCTTAAAGACCTATGCGATTTGGCAAAGCATCTCAATCAATTTGATCGATTTAAGTCAATGATTAACAAAATCCACAAAGACTATAGCAGGCTTTCTGGTCTCAAATCTCGGCTAAATCGTGCAGGGCTAACAATGGGATGAACTCGGACTTGAAAGAGCTGGCGCTTTTTTAAGCCGGTTACCCCAAACGGTTAGGCGGGGGAAAAGTGATGTAGTCTCATTGACCGCGCAAACTATTCTGCGTATAATATATTTTATAACGGGAGTCGGATATCATTCAACGTAAAGCAAAAAGTCCGATGAGCAAATGGACAGTTAAAGATCGCTATGGCAATACCATCTACTATACAGAAGAACGCTGGCAACATATCTTCAGAAATTTACAAACTCATTATCTGGTCAACCTGAGGCAGCGGACAATTAAATTTAAGAACGGCTGAAACTCGCACATAAGTGAGCGTAAAGAAATAACTTAGAGCAATCCTTTTATAAAAAG
>JAYENE010000139.1:0-4291 GCA_034721935.1 Thermodesulfobacteriota bacterium | reverse complement strand
TCACCTCAAACTGTAAAAGCGCGAAGTCTCTTATGCTTTTGGGCGCACCGCAAGCTTGGTATGACAACAGTTGATATCGCTAAAAAATTAAATATATGCCAATCAGCGGCAAGTCGATCATCTCTAAGGGGTGAAAAAATCGAAAGAGAGAATCAGTTTGAGATAATAGGTCGAAACGCATAAAATCATAGACGTCCCCATTGTTGCCCCGGCAGTTAGTATCCTGCTGATCCTGGAACCGGTTTTTCATATACCAATCAAAGGCAGTCTTACCTTGTTTTTTATGGTAACTGCTCTTTACACATTCACAACCATAGGACTCGGTCTGTTTATCGCTACGTTGAACCGCAATCTCGCGCAAGTAGCCATGCTCACTATCCTTATCATTATGCCGATGCTTTTTTTGTCAGGCGCCTGGACCCCTCCGGAGGCAATGCCTGCAGGCCTTCGGCAGTCCATGTACCTGTCACCGCTTTACTATTACATTGAAATGAGCTACGGCATTTTGCTCAAGGGGACGGGAATCAATATTCTATGGGATTCTTTGCTGGGAATCACGTTGCTTGGAATCCTGGTATTTAGTTTTGGAGTGTGGCGCTTCCGTCGACAGTTCGAGTGAGCCTGTGTGGGGAAAACCCCGATTGACCTGTATAAATAAAAGGATATTAAAAAGACAGATTGACATATGACTGATAAGCGCAAGGCTTCACATAAATTTGTTATTGGTTCACAGTACTTTATATTCTTTGGCGTAATGGGCATTTTTTTGCCCTATTTTAATCTATACTGTTTTCATATCGGTTTTAGCGGTTTTCAAATAGGTGTTCTATCCGCCTTAAGAACAATTGCTGTTGTCTTATTTGCTTTGTTCTGGGGAGCCATAGCGGATCGCTTTCAAATCAGGAAACCGATATATATTCTATGTAATTTTATTAGCACGGCAATCTGGGCATTTTTCATATTTACCACCGACTTTTGGCCAATGTTTATCATTACCATCTTTTATGGCATTTTTTATGCTCCCATTATCTCCTTCCTTGAAGCATTTACAATCGATGTATTAGGCAAAGAAAAAGAAAGCTACGGTTTATTAAGGGCCTGGGGCTCATTAGCTTTTATAACGGCTGTCATAGTTTTAGGCAAGATAATCGACCTGTATTCCATAAAAATAATTATTATACTTATTTTTGCAGGATCACTAGCCCTGGCTTTTATTTCCACGAAAATTCCGGATACTGTTACTTTAAAAAAGCGGCCTTATGCTTTCAGCGCAAAGGTTCTTCTGAAAAAACCGGTTCTTATCTTTCTTTTTTGCGCTTTTTTAATGCTGGCAAGCCATGGAGCTTACTATGGCTTTTTTTCCATTCACCTTGCAAATATGGGGTATGGCAGCACATTTATCGGAATTACCTGGGCTCTGGCATCATTTGCGGAAATTCTTGTAATGATAAAATCGAACATAATATTCAAACGCTATTCAATGGAAAATGTCATAGTGTTTTCGTTTATTGTGGCAACTTTAAGATGGCTGATACTTTTTTTTGCAACATCTCCGGCAATAATCCTGCTTTCACAGACTCTTCATGCTGTGACTTACGGATCATTTCATGTCGCAAGTATACTCTATATCGATTTGCTGATCCCGGATGAAGCCAAAACCCTGGGACAGGCTGCAAATAATGCCGTAAGTTACGGGCTTGGCTTAACAGCAGGATTTTTAATTAGCGGATGTTTATACAAAGGCACAGGCTCATTTGCCCTGTTTTTTATTAGCGCTATTATTGCGCTGGCAGGTGGTGCTGTATTTAAAGGATCGCAGATGATTGAACAAAAAGATGCCGGGGCAAGAAGGACGGATTAGAAGATAAGAAGGTTAGAAGATAAGAAGGTTAGAAGATGAACATCGAACATCGAACGGATTAAAAGATGAACGTCCAACATCGAACATTGAACATCGAATGAAAAACAAAAGAAACAAAGGTCAGACGTCAGATGTCAGAGATCGGAAAACAGCAATCAAATATCCCTGAACTTTTGAACCCTGAACATTGAACTCTGTTGGACGTTCGATGTTCGATGTTCGATGTTCATCTTTTCAGACCCTCCTGGGCAAAAACAACTTGGCGCTTATGGGATCGGTCATCCCAATGCTTTATAACAGCTTTCGATATAATAACGTGCCTGGTCTGAATCTTTAAATTTTTGAAAATACTCAAGCGCTCTGGAATATTTTCCTAAATTCATATAGCTTATGCCAAGACAAATATTAAGCGGCTCGCTGTCCGGGAAAAATTCAAGACCCTCCGAAAGTATCCTGGCCGATTTTTCGTATTCCCCTGTTTTTTGATTAATAATCCCCAGGCCTAAATAAGCCCTGTGGTCAGGGTGGTAACCTAACGATTTCTTATACAACTTCACAGCAGTTCTTTCTTTATCCTTTACAGCTTCAATTTCGGAATAATCGCCATGGTCAAAGGTCATTGCAAGCCTTGAACAAAAATCAGAATGCATTTTGTAAAACTCTTTATTATCAATCAACTCAATTTCACAGGCAAAATCGGAAAGATTTTCATGAAAGTCGGTTCTCAGCTTTTTCCCAAAGGCCAGTATCAATTCTTTGGATAGAGCTGGATCGGTTTCAAAGTACATAATATCTTCTACCCGCTTTAACCAGATATTATCTGTTTGCCTGGCTTTGTTCATAAAATCGGAATAAAGGGCTGTTCCTGGAAATATATCAAGTATATAAAAAATAGTGCTTAGCGGTTTTATCTCATGAATCAAATCAATGGTCTCCTGAATCGTATCCCAGTTTTCTCCAGGGCAACCGTAAATAAAATAGGCGCGCGCCATGATTCCGTACTTTGTTGTAAGGGCAAACGCATTTTTGATTTGCTCGGTCTTTATATTTTTATTGAGCAAGTTTCGAATTTTTTCAGAGCCGCTCTCAACGCCGAAACTTATCTGGATACAGCCGGCTTTTCTCATCCAGTATAAAATTTCTTCGCTGATATAATTAACGCGAGATATCGCCGCCCAGACTATTTTAAGGTTTCTTTCCAGGATCTTTTTGCAAATCTCAATCACCAGGTTTTTTTTATAGGTAAAGGTATCGTCTGAAACATAAAAAAAGGTTACCCCTTTTTTATTGAGAAGTTCGACTTGATTTACAAAATAGTCAGGAGAATGGAATCTGACCTTATGCCCCCAAAACTTTGGTGATCCGCAGAAAGTGCAGTTTCCGGGACATCCACGGGTCAAAGCAACATGTTGATATTTAAAATATTTTGCAGGAATGGGCAATTTGTCGAGGTTCTGAATTTTATCAGCAGGCCTGGTCTTAACTGCCTTGACGCCTCTTCTGAAAGCGATTCCCTTAATATTTTTGATCCTACCAGGACGATCCTTTTCAAAGCATTTAAGCAGGCTTAAAAAAGTGTATTCACCTTCTCCTATTATGGCAAAATCAATCTCTTTAAAATGTGTTAAAAGATGCTTCCATAAAAATGTAGCCCCAACTCCTCCAAAAACAATTTTTACATTCGGATTAAGCTGTTTCGCAATCCGGGCAATTTCTATGGCGCCCCAGCGGTTTGCATGCACTATCGAAAGACCGATCACATCCGGCTTCTTCTCAATAAAGGTCTCTTTAATTCTTTCAGGTGTTTTATTGATATTATACCAGTTCAGTATTTCAACATCATAATTATTTTCCTTTAGAAAAGCGCCGATATAATAAACCCCAATCGGCACAATACTAACATCTTCTTCATGAAGCCTGGCTTCAAGGCAATACGGATATATAAGTAGTATTTTCATTTTTGGCAAAATGAGACCTTTGCAAAACGCCCCCTTTTGCCCAACTTCTGCGTCAGGCTCAAATTTTAAGCCTCGAAATACTCAATGTATTCCAACATTTAAAATTTTCGCCTTCCTTGAACTTGAACAAAATTGAGCATTTTGCAAAGGTCTCAGTTATTATGAGACCTTTGCAAATTGAATATTTATCTATATCTTATTAAAAGATAAGGTCAACGCAAAAATAAAGCAGATTTGGATACATCGCAAGATCGCAAAAAGTCGCAAGTCAAATATATTATGAGAATAAATATCATATTTGAGATTTCTAGTTGTAAAATATTGTATTATGATGCATATTACTACTACCTAAATTGAGCGATTTTTTACTCGATCTGCACCGATCTCTTGCGCATCAAGGATTCGCGAAAATCCTCGACATATCCACGGGTATGCCTGTGGTTTTCGCAAACCCTTATGCATCAAGATCTCG
>JAYENE010000138.1:0-4302 GCA_034721935.1 Thermodesulfobacteriota bacterium | reverse complement strand
TTTATTTGGTCGTCGTTATTTCTTAACGCTCACTAACATGCTCAAACAGTCAGCCGTTTTAAATTTAACTGCCCGCCACATCAGGTTGTTGGCAGGTTACTTTTTGAGTTTGTAAATTTCTGTTTACAGTCAGGACACTTCTGTGTCAGATAGTAATAATATAGTATAAATACAAAGTGTTATGTTATGACAGTATAGCTTGTAACAGTATGTTGGAATTCGCTATGCCAAGAGGCCGATTGACGCATGGTACTATGAAGCGAATCATGCGCAGTGGGCTTCTCCGGGTTTGTGCGTTTTATCGGTACGCACCAAGAGTATGACAAAATCGATGCAGAGGTGATCTAAAATGATCAACCGCCTGATAAAAAATGAAAAAGATTAAAAAACTGAAAAGTAAAGGGATGAGTCTGCCTGAGATTAAGAGAAAACTGGGGAAGGGACAGAGGTCGGAAGTCAGAAGTCAGAGGTCAGAGGTCGGAAGTCAGAGAACCGGGGATGAACGAACGAACAGGATTGATCTTTTCGCAGACAAGGTGGCAGAGGTTGTGAAGGCGGAAGTTAACAGGTTTTTTGAATGGTAGAGGACTGAACTGGATAGATATCCTTGCTCTCGCCGCGGTAAGGACATGATTAAAGGTATGGTGGCTAAGATAGGAGATATCTGTACGGCACGGGATTTAACTCAAGAATAGTGAAATAGTGGCAACGTCCCCTATTCCCGTCCTTCCCCCTATTCCGCGTCCCATTTTAAGCGCCGATGCATCCCGCCTGGCTATGTTGCGAAAGCTCAGAATATCCTGATATTCCTGCGCTTTCGCGCCTTGCCAGCCGAGCGCCTCAACACCTGAAATTGCGAACTTATTTTTTGCTGAACCCTAAGTCAGCAAGAATAAATAACTCATACACCTTGCTTGTCCTTTTGCTTGTTTTCTGTGTTGTGTCAAAGCTTACATAACTCGTTATGCGCGCTTCAACACGCCTTGAAAACAAACAAAATTACGGCGCAATCTGTATAACTTATTTATTCTTGATTCCTAAGATATTACGAGAGACATACGGGGGATACTTGCCGGCCATTTTTGAAAGGAGATTGAAGTCCATCCTGTCCAATTCCAGCTCATCCTGAGCCGGAATGACTTTGCGGTAATAGATGGTGTCCAGAATGGCCTTTTCAGGTGAAGCTATATAAAATTTGTTTTCACAGGTAAATCCGAAAAAAAGAGAGGGCGCGACCCTTGAAAATTCAATAGTAATTCCCTGGTACTGAATATTTCGTTTCTTGCCAACAGAAGTACTTAGGGTGATAACGGTACATACCGTAGGAGACTGGAGACTGATGCCATGATAATTCAAGGCCCATTCGCAGGAAATGTAAGCTGGTGGTTTCAAAAAGCAACCCACCTTCTCCACTCCAGGAAAACCATAGAGAAAGGAATTGATATAGTTTCCCCGATTAATACGATAGATCAGATCTTTTTTAACTGCCCGTGATAAAAACACACCTGCATAAGGAGTCATCTTTTCTGCATCCTGTTTGCGGAAAAGCGCTGGAAGGAGTTTTAAGCGCTTAAGAGTTGATTTTTCTTCGTTCATGATTTTCAAAGTATTTGGCCATTCCTTGATCCAAAAGGTCTGAGGTGACCTCTTTCAGCGTGGTGATGAAATCTCTGAAATCCTCTTCCTGATACATGGAGATGATATTTTGTGGCAAAAAACGGGGCAGGTCGCTTTTTATAGCGCTTGTGATACTTGAAACAGATTCTTTTTGTTGAAAATAATATGCCTGCCTTGCTGCGACAAAAGGAGCCTGATACATAACAAGTTTTTTACTAACCTTGTCCCATTTTGGGGTTACATTCAGTTGTTTTTTTATCCACCAGATATCATATATATCCCTTCCTTTGAGGTATTTTCTTTCGTAAAGCGCTCTGATTTTATCAGACAGAATTTCTTCCGGGGTTTCTGTTAGAATAATACTGCTTGAGTATGGGATTATCAGTTTTCCTCCGGCAACCAGTCCTGCAACTAATGACAAGTCTCTTAGAATAAATTTTCGAAACTGCGGTTTGCGCCCGGGCGCTAAAAATTCAAACTCTAATTTTACGGCAATTCTTTCACGTTGAGTTTTAGGACGATATATAAAAAACACTTTGATTGCCTGTTCCCGTCCATGCTTACGCTTATATTCCGATTTTCCCGGCCCGAACTGGGCGATACAGGCCATTTGGGTTTTTTGAAATGTCCTGGCCAGGATGTTTTCCACATCTTTCTCAGGCAAGTCGGTTACAAAATCAAGATCTTCTGAAAATCTCATTCCGCCATAGACCCATCTTAAAGCTGTTCCGCCCTGGAAAATGATGTTCTCTGATCCGGATTGAGCGTAAAGGTTGTCCAGTAAAATCAACTGTAATAATTCCGATTTTTTGATCCTGTTTTCATTATACATAATTAATTAATTCCATTTCATAAGCCTGTATCTAATTACAAAACTATACATCTTTGTATGGCATTGTCAATGGAAATATAGGTTCACAGGTTCAAAGGTTTCTGCTCTCCTCCTAAACTAACATTGCCAATAAATTGACTCAGCGCCTTGTTCTTGCCCCCACAAAAGCATATCCATCTGAATTAATAGATGAAATATCCACATAAAGCTTGACATAACAATTGTTTTAAAAAGAATATGGCTCTTAGTTGTGCCGACCGCGTCTGTTTCGTAATTCTGGAAGATGGCGGCCTAAATATTGTTGTTTGTATTTGCACCGTACCGGATGCAGAGAACATGAAAGAATTTGGCGCGTAGGGATTGATTGGGCATATGCAGGGGATGAACGAACGGACAGTGTTGATCTTCTTGCGGCCAGGGTTGCAGAGGTCGTAAAGGCGGAAGTTAACAGATTTTTTGAATGGGATAAAGAGATGGAGGAGTAGCTCTTCGAGCTGTAAGGGTTTGCTCAAAAATAAGTTCGCAATTTTAAGTGTTGAGGCGCCCGGCCGGCAAGGCGCGAAAACGCAGGAATATCAGGCATATTCCGAGCTTTCGCAACGCAGCCAGGCGGGATGCATCGGCGCTTAAAATGTGAAGTTATTTTTGAGCGAGCCCTAATGACCGCTTCGCTCGAGGGGGCGGCCTTGCGGCCTTAAGGAATTGAACAGAACTAACGGACTAATGTCGAAGATGTTTATGTTTTTTTTTCCAGTCATTATAAATAATCGGTCCGGTAAAAACAATAACAATGATTGTGAGAATTAAAAAAACCCAGGCTAATGTCGTCATTTTAATCACCACCTTTCAAGATTAAATGGCCGGTAAGATAGCAAGTGAACCAAAACACGAAACCAAACACAAATGAGGAAAAACTGAATGATTCTTTTGAGAGAAATTGTCCAAAGATTAATGCTCCAGCGGCAATATTGCCCAAGGTGCCAAGTTTATCTGAAATAAAGTTTCGTTGATTCTCATTCATAATGACTAAAATATATTTACAATAGGTTCTCGAATAAATCAACCCAAAAAGTATGAACAGATAGGGCGATTGTATCAAAATCCGGCATGATTTTTGATTCTAAACAGATCAATAGGTTACAAATACTACTTCAAAAATAAGCGCTGATAAGTAGCCTACTGTATGTAAGTTCTCAATAACCTCTGGCGATATTCGGAATTACAGCCGTAGGGGCGGGTTTATCCCGCCAGAATCGACTCGGCAGGCGGCGTAAAGCCGCCCCTACGAGAGATTTCTCATCACACGACCAACTAATTGACCAAAACAGAACAGATGCTATTGCCCGAACTTATTGGGAAGTTACTACTGTATTACGTAACTATTTGATTTTTAAAGATCTAAGATTTTGATGCAATTGCCTTGTATGAACAGAGCACAGGAACAACTGACGACGGACCCGCCCGTCTCGGCTGAGGTTGCAGGCTGGATGTGCGGATGCGGTCATCAAATACAATTCCAGAATGGAATTGCAATCTGTAATGACTGTGGGAAACAATACAGGCGGACTGGTGACGAGGTAAACGTTTCAAGAAGCCTCTTCCATAACGTCCCCTAACCCCGCCCTTTACCCATAAGGGTTCGGCAAAGAATAAGTTCGCAATTTCAGGCGTTGAAGCGCTCGGCTGACAAGGCGCGAAAAAGCATGAATATCAAGCATATTCAGAATTTTCGGAACGCAGTCAGGCGTGATGCATCGGCGCCTGAAATGTGAAGTTATTTTTTGCCGAGCCCTAAGTATTGAGACATATTCTTATCCTTAATTAACAATTAGTTATTAACAATTGATTATTGA
>JAYENE010000137.1:7387-16515 GCA_034721935.1 Thermodesulfobacteriota bacterium | reverse complement strand
AAATTTTATTTGATCGTCGTTATTTCTTAACGCTCACTAACATGCTCAAACAGTCAGCCGTTTTAAATTTAACTGCCCGCCACATCAGGTTGTTGGCAGGTTACTTTTTGAGTTTGTAAATTTCTGATTATTGATTTTTCAGTTTTTTCTCCAGCTCTGCAAAAAGATTTTTTTGCTTTTCTGCCTGCTTAGCCTGAAACAACTCAATTTTTTTTGATAAACCCTTTTTGCTGCTCTGAAATTTTTTAAGCTCTTCTTCTAATTTACTCTCGCCTGCGCCTCTCGGGATTTCTTCTATTTTTAAATGGTTCTTGATAAAAAGCCTGGTTCCGTGTACTCCTTTAACAATTTCTATGATTCCCATTTCACCAAGCTTTTTGCATATAAGATTCCCGTGCTCCAGAGAAAAGGATATCATCTGGCAAACCTTTTCAATAGAAGAGGCAGCACTATCCTGGCGCTCAAGAATCCTTATTGCCGCAACTACAAGATGTGCTTTGGTATATAAGTCTATCTCTTTCATAACCGCCTCTTGACATAAAAGTTAAGGCAGAGTAACATTTTTTGATTATATGTCAAGAGTGATGGCGTCGTAAAAAGTCGTCACTCCGGTGAAAACCGGAGTCCAGAGCCCTCGTAAGTAGTTGAATAGACTGGATAGCGCTAAAGCTTCACTACGTGCCCGGCTTTCGCCGGAATGACGAAAAATGGTACTTTTCGACTTTTTACGAGTTCATCAAGAGTGCTTTGCACAACCCTCATTTTGGTCAATTTTGGGGTTATCCAAAGGTCTCAGAATATCAGCAGACTATAACCTTTGAACTTTGAACTTTGAACCTGAAACCGATCACTTTAGATTTAAGGAGGGCGCCATGACTGAAATAATTGATGTAAAAGCAAGGGAAGTTCTGGATTCAAGAGGAAACCCAACAGTTGAGGCAGATGTAATTATCGCCTGCGGCGCCATTGGTCGCGCTATTGTGCCTTCCGGCGCTTCAACCGGAGCACGTGAAGCCCTCGAGCTTCGTGATATACGATCAAAGCGTTTTAATGGAAAGGGGGTTAAAAAGGCCATTGAAAATGTGATAAATATTATTGGTCCGGCTGTGCGCGGCATGGATGCGGCTGATCAGGAAACCCTTGATAACTGTATGATTAAATTAGATGGCGCTCCAAACAAATCAAAACTGGGAGCAAATGCCATACTTGGCGTATCCATGGCATCTGCAAGGGCTGCATCACTTGCCTATGGATTGCCCCTTTATCGATATCTTGGCGGGATAAATGCCAGATATCTTCCTATTCCCATGATGAACGTAGTTAACGGCGGCGTACATGCTGCCAATAATCTTGATATTCAGGAGTTCATGATAGTGCCTGTTGGAGCAAAGTCGATTGCCCAGGCGATTCAGATGGGAGCGGAAACCTTTCACAGCCTGAAACAAATATTGAAAGAAAAAGGACTAAATACCGCTGTAGGTGATGAGGGCGGTTTTGCGCCGGATCTAAAGTCTAATGAAGACGCAATAAAATTAATAATAAGCGCTGTTAAATCAGCCGGATACAAACCTGAAAAAGATATTGCGCTTGCCATGGATGCGGCTGCAAACGAGTTTTATAAAAAAAATAAATATGTTCTGGCTTCGGAAAATAAAAAACTGGGTTCAGATGAAATGATTGACTACTATGAAGCTTTAATCGATAAATATCCCATTATTTCAATAGAAGATGGCCTTGCTGAACAGGATTGGAACGGCTGGAAACTGATGACCGACAGACTGGAAAACTCGATCCAGATTGTTGGCGACGATATCTTTGTCACCAATCCAAAAATATTTGGCAAAGGCATTGAACAGGGAATAGCAAATTCCATTCTTATTAAGTTGAATCAAATAGGGACGGTAACTGAAACCCTTGATGCAGTTGAAATGGCTAAGCAGGCTGGATACACTACTGTAATATCTCACAGGTCTGGAGAAACAGAAGATACATTTATCGCAGATCTTGTAGTTGGAGTAAACGGCGGCCAGATAAAAACAGGTTCCATGTCGCGTACAGACAGGATCGCAAAGTATAACCAGCTCATAAGGATTGAAGAGGAGCTTGGTGATGGAGCCAGATTTTCGGATGATATATTTATTGCATAATAAAAAATGCTAACCGTTCACGGTTTACAGTTACCGGTTCACGGTTGAAAAAAAACATAAAAGCAAGAGGCTGAAAGCTCAAAGCTAATAACCAGTAACGAACAACAACTTTGATGAACTCGTAAAAAGTCGAACTTGGCGGATCTGTCATTTCGACCGCAGGGAGAAATCTTATTTTTTCAATGCGTTATAGACTAAAGATTTCTCGCTTCGCTCGAAATGACAAGTTTAAGAGACTTTTTACGAATTCATCAACTTTAGCTCACTTAAATAACTATAAACCGTGAACTGTAAACTGTTTTCAATATCCAAAATGCTTCAATCGTTGCATAGTTCATTGAAAAAACTGTGAATTGTGAACCAACGACTGTAAACGGTTACTGAAATGTATCAATACCTAAGACCTTTCAAAAAAGCTTTTGTTATAGTCTTTTGCCTTACAATGGTTTTGTGCTGTTCTACACCGGCAAATTGTTATGTTCTGCAAGGGCCGCATCTTCTGGATTTAATGATAAAAAAATACGGGAAAGCCAAAAGACTTTTAGTTTCTCAAAAGCTGATTTTTTACGACAACAGCCATCAAATGGGCGCAGTTAAAATAAACGAAACATTAAGCTATGTTTTTCCGGAAGAGTTCCGCTCCGATATTTTGTCTGAAAATACCAAAAAAATTCATATTGTATCAAAAGGCCGTGAATTAACAATAATCGACGGAAAAATCGCAGACGATTTTCAATCAGTATTTGACATTTACAAGGAGCTTATCCTTTATCGTTCCAGGATATTACTCCAAAAAAGGTTTGATATGCTTGGGCTTGACTGGTCAATTTCAAGCCTGGGACGTTTTCGCGGTAAAATAGCCTATATAGTGGGCGCTCAGTACCCTGACGAATCAAGGCCTCAGGTATGGATAGACAAAGATACATTCAGGCCGATTCGCTGGATAATCAGCAAAAAGGGGCGCCACGGCAGGCAAGATACTACAGAATTCAGGTATGTTGAATGGAAGCGGTTTGATAACAACTGGTATCCGGTGCGTATCGAGATTTATCAAGATGACACTTTGCTGCGAGAAATTGTTGTTGATCATGTTGAAATAAATCCTTTATTTTCAAAGGATTTTTTCAATATCAAGAAACTACAATCAACCTGTATGGAGGCTGATCCGGCCAAGCAGAAACAACGCGACTCTGAAGGATTAACTGAGATTCAAAAAACTATTGAAGATTTCAAAAAAATATATAAATAATTGGGCATCCTTCATTTTGCAGTTTACACTTGACTGAAAAGTGGCAGCGGCATCCTGCCGCTGATTTAAGAGGCTGGAAGCCTCTTCTACAATTTACAATTTTTTAGCTTCAATAAAAGTGTCAACTACTTTTACCACAAAATGAAGGATGACAAATAATTTAGGATTAAGGATTAGAGGATTAAGGGGTATGAATAATTTAGGATTAAGGATTAAGGGGTATGAATAATTCAACTAAATGCTGCGAACAATCATCTTAATCCTCTAATCCTTATCCCTTAATAATCCTTTCACTGAGGTCGTTATATGAATTATAATACAAAATTTATTATTGTTACAGGCGGAGTTCTTTCTTCCCTTGGCAAAGGGCTGGCTTCCGCATCCATTGGAGCGCTTCTTGAAAGTCGCGGGCTTACCGTTACCATTCAAAAACTCGATCCTTATATTAATGTTGATCCCGGAACAATGAATCCATTCCAGCACGGCGAAGTTTTTGTAACAGATGATGGTTCTGAAACCGATCTGGATCTCGGGCATTACGAGAGGTTTACCCACGCAAAACTTGGCAAGGACAATAACTTTACTACCGGTCAAATATATGATTCCGTCATAACCAAGGAACGTAGAGGAGATTATCTGGGAGGAACAGTCCAGGTCATTCCGCATATTACAGATGAAATTAAGAAAAGCATCAAACTCGTCGCTGATGGTATGGATATGGTCATTGTGGAGATAGGCGGCACAATCGGCGACATAGAAAGCCTCCCTTTTCTGGAAGCCATCCGGCAATTCAAAGCAGATGTTGGCAAAGAAAACATTCTATATATCCATCTAACCCTTGTTCCTTATATTGCTACAGCAGGAGAGCTAAAAACAAAGCCGACTCAGCATAGCGTAAAGGAACTTCGAAGCATTGGCATTCAGCCTGATATACTGCTTTGCCGTACCGACAGATATCTTCCCAAAAATATCAAGACCAAAATATCACTTTTTTGCAACGTGGATGTTGATGCAGTAATCACTGCCAAAGATGTTCAGTGCATCTACGAAGTTCCTCTGATATTCCACAAGGAGGGGCTTGACGACAAGATTGTCGAACTGCTCCATATCTGGACAAGAGCGCCAAAACTTGATGCCTGGGAAAAGCTTGTCGAAAAGTATAAAAACCCAAAACATTCAGTTAACATAGCTATAGTCGGAAAATATGTAGATCTGACGGAATCATACAAGAGTTTGAACGAGGCTCTGTCTCATGGCGGGGCCTCCAATGATTGCAAGGTCAACCTCATATTCGTAGATTCAGAAAAAATTAATGATGACAATTGCGCGGATACACTTGACATGGCAGACGGCATACTGGTCCCCGGCGGGTTTGGAACTCGCGGCATCGAAGGCAAGATCTGCGCGGTTAAACATGCAAGAAAAAACAAAATTCCGTTCTTTGGCATATGCCTGGGAATGCAGGCAGCAGTTATTGAGTTTGCGCGCAATGTGGCCGGCATGCCGGATGCCCACAGCAGCGAGTTTGACGAAAAAACTCCATATCCTGTTATCTATCTTATGCTTGAGTGGTATGATGACAAAACCAAAACAATGCAAATGCGTGATAAAAGTTCAGATAAAGGCGCTACAATGCGCCTTGGAGAATATCCATGCAAAATCCAGCAAAAAACTTTTGCCTTTAAAGCATACTGCAAAGAAAATATTTCGGAAAGGCATCGCCACAGGTACGAATTCAACAACGAGTATAAAGATAAACTTGAAGAAAGCGGACTTGTCATAAGCGGCGCATCACCGAACGGGGAACTGGTTGAAATTGTCGAAATTAAAGACCACCCATGGTTTTTAGGTTGTCAATTCCACCCGGAATTTAAATCACGCCCAATGGACCCTCATCCTCTGTTCAAAGATTTTATCAAGGCTTCTCTTAATCAGGCAGGGAAAAATTAAAAAGTTTCACTAAATGTAATATTTTAGCCTTATGCAACAAATTATCCGCAATCGAGGTTTAAGTGTGATTAAATTTAAAACAGGAAACTGTTTGAATGTATTAGAAATCGTTAAGAAAGAACCTGATACGATATTGTTATTTATAAAAAATCATCTTGCTTGTCACAATTATTATTTTTATTATAGCCTGTTCTTTCTTTACGATTTCTTATACGTGAGTTTTTCCTGGTTTAAATTTAATTATACTTGAAGCGGTCATCTTTCCAAAAAGCCAAAATGTTACCACTAAATTTATTTTTTCAGGAGAGTTTCATGGCAATAGCGGAAGTTAGCATTATCCCCCTTGGCACTCAATCCACAAGCACGAGCAGTTATGTACGCGCATGCATTAAGGTTCTGGATGGTTCCGGCCTGCCGTATGAGGTACACGGCATGGGCACCATCATTGAGGGGAGCCCAAAAGACCTTTTTGAAATTGTCTTGAAGATGCACGAAGTGCCGTTTAAAGCCGGTACTCTTCGAGTAGTTACGTCCATCACGATCGACGACAGGCGTGACAAAAAAGGTTCGGCTAAAGATAAAGTGGAAGCGGTGGCAGGGAAGAGAAATGGAAAGTGATACGAAAAAATGGTTGAGACAATATGGCGAAAAGGTCTTAAAGCAGGCAGGCATTACAAAGAACCAGAATGTACTCGATTTTGGATGTGGTTCCGGTTACTACACCATTCCTGCCTCCCAAATAGTCGGTAACAAAGGGAGGGTATATGCATTGGATAAGGATAGGAAGTATCTAAGTGAAGTAGCAAAGAGTGCGCAATCACGGAAGCTTAAAAATATTCAGATCATATCAACATTGGGGGAATTGAAAATCCCGTTGGAGGATGAGTCTGTAGATGTTGTTCTACTTTATGATGTCATCCATTCCTATTATTTCTCCTCAACCACCAGAAAGAAACTACTGAGAGAAATCTATAGGGTTTCAAAGCATAATACGCTGATTTCAGTTTATCCAAGACATATGGACCTACAAGATGCTCAAGATATAATAGAGAATGCAAATTTTACTTTTGAAAGCAAGCTCTTTAAAACGTTGCTTCATGATAGTAGTCTTGTGCAGGACTATTTGTTAAATTTTCGAAAGAAATGAAACAAAACAGAAAAATAGTATGAATAAATGTATGTTTAAAAGACACCTGCTCCGACTTGCTTGCACGGCGAGCATGAAAACGATAATTGTATCAATTTTGCTTGTTTTGCTGTTCTGTATTGCCTCAATAGAAGCAAAAACTTTTAAAGTCGCAAGCTACAACCTGGAAAACCTTTTTGATCTTATTAGGGATGGAACGGAATACCCTGAGTATATTCCAAATACCGGCTATGGCTGGACTAAGGATATTGCAAATATTAAATACACTAATATTGCCAGAGTGATAAAGGACCTGAGAGCTGATGTTGTCGCTTTGCAGGAAGTCGAGTCGAAAAAAGCCCTTATTACTTTACGTGACAAGCTGAAAGACTTTGGTGTAGATTACCCTTATCTTGAAATTGCGGACTCCAGGGACACGCCGGTAAAGTGCGCTGCTTTGTCTAAATTTCCAATTGTTGAGAAAGAAGAA
The DNA here is from genome assembly GCA_034721935.1 of Thermodesulfobacteriota bacterium. Taxonomy (GTDB): domain Bacteria; phylum Desulfobacterota; class Desulfobacteria; order Desulfobacterales; family ETH-SRB1; genus Desulfaltia. Next base: position 9,553 of record JAYENE010000137.1, on the reverse strand, counting down.
ATACAGGTTATTAATAAAGTTGCCAGAAATATTCTTAAAATAACTCTTGATATCGATGGTAATCGTATCCTACTGTTTATCAATCACTGGAAATCGAAACAAGGTCCTGAAAGTATGAGAATAGCTTACGCCAAAACGCTTAAGAGAGAGATTGACAAGCTAAAAGAGGATGTTGATTTTATATTGATAGGTGATTTTAATTCAAACTACAATGAATATAAAACCTTTCGAAATTCTCACAGATTAAACGATACCAATGGTATTACAGGAATCAATCATATCTTAAGGACTATTAAAGATTCCGGCAAAGATTCTGAAATGGTAAATGAAAAGACACTGACAAAGCAGGCCGCAAATGAGTATCTGTATAATTTATGGCTTGAAGTCAGTAAAATTAGACGTTGGTCGTACAATTTTTTCGGGAAAAAGGGCAGTCCAGATAATATTATCATATCCAAAGGACTTTATGATGATAAGGGAATTTCCTATAGCGATAATTCGTTTAATAAGTTCCATGCAGACTACCTGTTCAAGGGAAAGGCCGTCTATCGCTGGCAAAGGGCCAAAAGGCGCATGGGCAGACACCTGGGTAAGGGGTACTCGGATCACCTGCCGATTGTTGCGTATTTTTCCACCGAACCCTTTTGTTTTAAAAACAACAACACTGTTTTCAATGATATCATCCCGTTAAAGTTGGAAAAAACCGAATCTCCACAAGGCCTGCTTGACCTGAATACCGCTACCAAAGAAGAGCTTATGTCTATCAATGGAATCGGTCTTGTTCTTGCAGACCGAATCATAGCCGGACGTCCTTATAAAACCGTAGATGATTTGCTCAAAGTAAAGGGAATTGGCCCAAAAAGACTAAAAAAATTTCATCCTTATTTTGTAGTCAGGTAAAAAAGAGGAAAAGCCATTGGCGGTCGAAGACGTCGCATTACCAATTTGTTAAAGCCGAAAATATAAACTCTATTCGGGCGGGATAAACCCGCCCCTACGAAATTTAATGCACTTAACCCGTAGGGGCGGGTTTACCCCGCCCGCCATCGCTCTCGGCCAAATGAGGCGGTCAGCATCCCTGAAGACTTTCGCTCAGGCGAGGCGGGCGGGCCCGCCCGATAAGTGACGATGCTGTGGGATATCATTCCAATTTTAACAAACTGGCAATACTCCCGTCGAAGACGTAGGTTCGCCGCCACAGTCCGGTTCAAGTCATTTTCAAACAAGGAGAAATAGATATGGGTGATAAGGGAAAAAAAGATAAGGGCAAAAGGGAACAACAGAAAAAGGCCCAGCTTAATCCAAAGGAAAAAAAACGAAAAAAGAAAGAAGAAAAGAAGAAATAAAGGAACGTCCATGCAGGATGACTTCATCTCCGCCCTGACCCATGAGGTCAAAGAGGAGGCTATTCAGAATTATCTTTATGAAAGGCGGCTGGTGGAAGAACAGATCCACTATGCTGAAGAATTGGCGGAGCATGTTGCCCAACTGCAGGAGATGCTTTTTGGTCGCTTTGCGCGCATGTATGATTTGCTCTTTGAGACCGGGTTTATTAGCGGACTTATGGATATTCTCGGATTAAAGGAACCTCCTTTTAATGATCGGATTGACAGAGACTCAAAATACAGAAAAGATGTCCGGTTTATCAAAGTACACGGCCTGACCGACCGGTCCAGATTCAGAAAGCTGGTTTTAGAGGCATATCAAAGTCTGGTTACATGGAATGATAAGTATAAGGAGGCCTACGAAAATCTTAAAGAAGAATGCAAAGCTGTAAATACTAACCTGACAAAATTTGAAAAAGACCACGATCTGCTCTCCATTATAAACTTTTTAAAGAGTATGGATATTGGAGAAATTCTAAAAAAACACTTTATGGGGGAAAATTTTACTCCTGAAGAACTTGGCGCAGTTGAAAAAAGCCTTTGCTTTAAACCTGTCCGAATCGAGCAATTCAATCTCATCCAGCCATTGCAGCTCCCCGATCCCGATGCTGTCCGGAAAGAGCTTGGCACTCTGGCAAACTCAGTCTATGCTAAATACAGCAACAGGGCAAAAGAGCTTGTCAAATAAAACCATATCACACCCATACGCCTTAACCCAACCTACAACTGAAAAAAGTAAACGTTCAACTGGAAAAGAAATGAACATCCAACATCCAACATC
>JAYENE010000137.1:0-7287 GCA_034721935.1 Thermodesulfobacteriota bacterium | reverse complement strand
AACATCCAACATCGAATGATGAATAAAGAATTCTGCCAATTTATAAACTGGCGGAGCGACACGCGGCGCAAGCGCCTGCGCTGCGCGAGCGACATCATTATTCGACGTTCGACCTGCCCGCAATGCCTTTGAGTAGTCTTGGTAGAATGTCCTTGTGTCTCCCTTGTCACGATGATCATGCCTCCATCGTTTGCAATGCATGGCAGGCGGGTGTTCAATGTTCGACCTGCCCGCAATGCCTTTGGTCTCGGTAGAATGTCCTGGTATCGTTTATGATGCATGGCAGGCGGGTGTTGGACGTTCATCTCTTCAATCAACAATCTTCAATCAACAATCATCAATCCAAACTCCCGGGATAATGCTATTGCAAAACTTGCATTTATTTCCAACAAGATTATAAATGGGAATTAAATACCCTTTTCTTTCAACCAATAACTTTCCGCAATTATGGCAATAGGTATTGTTGCCTTCATGGCCGGGCACATTGCCCACATATACATAATGGATTCCCTCCTGCATGGCCAATTCACGGAAGCGAGTCAGGGTAGATATCGGAGTTGGCGCCAGCCTGTCTAATTTATATCTTGGGAAAAATCGTAAAAAATGCAACGGATAATCAGGGCCAAGATTTTTGAGGATCCATTCGCACATCCTTTTAGCCATGTCAGCATCATCTACATACCCGGGAACCACCAGGTTTGTCACCTCAAAATGAACCCCCTGTTCATGCAGAGTCATAAAGGTGTTTAACACGGGCTGCAGCCTGCCGCCGTTTAATTTCCTGTATATGGCATCGCTGTATGCTTTCAGGTTGACATTGGCGGCATCCAGAACCTTGCACAGCTCCAGCAGCGGTTTTTGGTTAATGTAGCCGTTTGAAACCCACAGATTACACAGCCCGTTTCCCCGGGCCAGACGGGCAATGTCGATCATGTATTCAAAAAAGGTTGTTGGCTCGGAATATGTATATGCTATGGATTTGGCCCCGGCGCGCTTTGCCTCAATTACAACCTCCGCCGGGAAAAGCTCAATATGGCGCACCTGCCAGGGTTTTACCTGGGAAATCTCCCAGTTTTGACAGTTCAAACAGCGGAAATTACACCCTGCGGCAGCAAGGGAAAATGCCAGTGTTTTTGGTTTAAAATGGAAAAGAGGTTTTTTTTCTATTGGGTCAACATGCATGCTGCATGGGTTGCCGTAGGTCATGCTGTATAATGTTCCGTCAATATTAACCTTACTGCGGCAGACGCTTAAATCACCCGGTGCCAGAACGCATCTGTTAGGGCAAATGCCGCATACAACCCTGTTTTCCTTTAACTTCTTATAAAGAAATCCTTCATGCGACCATTTCCATAGTTTAGCGGGCGCTCCTCCTTTAACAATCCTGCCCCTGATATCAACAGATCGTGAGGCCTCGCTATCTGTTCCTGTAAAAGGCCAAAAGGGATGAAAAGGCATGGCGGTTGAAACAACGGCCGCACTGCAATATAAGAATTTTCGCCTACTTATTTTTTTCATGTCTTGTCGCCATAATAGTTAAGCTTGTCAGTTTCAGGCCAATTAATCCTGCCGTGGCCCATACAATGCCAAGATATGGAATAAGCGCCACGCTGGTGAGCAGGATGCCGAAGGCCGCGCCTATCAAATCAGCGGAAAAGGCTCGTGTCACCACACGATTATTGCCACCCCTTAAGCGAAGCGCAACCGGAAATTGAAAACCGCACATCAAAGAAATCACAAATCCAAATAAAAGAAATGAAACAACAGGCAACCGGTCTCCGCCATACTTCATGGCCAGGATAAAAAAACTCAAAAGGCTAATCAGAAGGCAGTCTGTAATTATCAGCATGTGTTTCCCACTGCCACGCAGTTTTTCACCAAACCAGGCGCCGGGCAACAGGCCTGCTAAAAAAACGGTTATGATCAAACCTATCTGAAAATAAATATAACCGAAAAAAATCTGAAAAGCAAAAATAACAAGGATTTCGCTGCCCATAGTCATAAAGCCGGTTGAAAACAGAACAAACTCCTCCCGCGCAATACGTACAAGATAGATGATAAGCAACACAGTTAGACCAACAATGAATCGATTCGGGGATGTGGAAAATTTAGCAAACCACTGTAAAAACATCAATCGCATCAACTGGGGGGATTCGTCAATGTTTTTAGGGGCAGCAGGATCGAGCAGGTTGTTTAAGCCTGCTATTCTTTCATTTGTCAGATTTCCATAATAAAAGCCGCTGATGTAACTGGTTGAGATGCCTTTTTCAGCAAGACATGCCGGAATATCAAGATTTATTGGATTATCACTGCACAGGAAAAATATCCTTTCTCCGGGCAGCAGCAAAACATGCTCAAAATGCTCTGACACGGTATTATACAGGGAAGAGATTTTACGGACCTGGGGTTCGGCAAGGTAACTGTCAAATCCCTGCACTGAAAAACTTAATATTCCTGAGCCAGCAAGATGTTGCTTTGCCACAGCAAAAAACCGGTCTGTAAAAAACCGGTTTATTTGAAAGGTTTCAGGTTCAGGGAGATTGACTATTATAGCATCATAGATTTCATCAGATTTTGTTAGATATGCCCTGGCATCTTGATGAATAACGTGTAAACCCGGAATATCCTTTATCAGGCCAAATCTGAACAGGACAGAGCTAACCTCTGGATCAAGCTCAACATAATCTATGCGTGCAGGCCGGTATTTCTGCAATTCCTCCAACATCCCGCCTTGAGCCGAAATTATCAGAGTTTTCTGGGGATTGTCCAATTGCGACAAAGGATAATGAATCGTTTCTTCCGCCATGGTCAGGTTCTGGCTGCTGAACACAGGTGTGCCGTCCATAAACAGAGTGAACTGCTCCTTATCTTTATAGACGGCTATGCGGCCGTATCTGGACTCGTGATAATATATTGGTTCGCCTTTGGAGGTGGCGAGTGAGGCCGGCTCCATAAAAACACCGGCTAAAAGAATTGCAAGAGCCAGCCCTGTGCCAATGAAAGCGGCTGGATGATGCCGTCGAATGGATATAAATAGAAAACAGGCTGCCGCCAACAGCGGCAGGTTGGACAGAAAAACCGCTTGCAGGGGGGTTACAAGATAAACCAGTATAAATGAAAACAGGGCGCCGCCCGTTACATCACCGATATTGTCTGTCATATATATGAACGCACCGGGATAATCCGGCTTTTCAAGCCTGAGCACAAAAAGGCTATATGGAAGGACAAAGCCAAGCAGCAGTCCATAAGGGGCAATTGTAATAAAGGTATATGCGAGAGTGGGGTAAAATCCGACCGAACTGCCATAAATAAAAAAATAATCACGCAGCCCGCGAATGGCCATGATTTGTAAGGCCGGAAGACAGGCCAGGCAAAAAGAAAGCCAGCCAAGCCGGCTGGCTGTGGCTCGCCAAAAGCCTTTAATTGCAATATGAGCCAGAAGAATGCCGATCCCGCCGATAATAAGCCAGTTGAAAAGAACCAGGGCAATGACAAACTCGTTTCCCTGGAATTGAGCCAGAAATTCGCGGATGATCAATAGTTGAGTCACCACAGAAGAAATGCCTGTGGCAATGACTATTAGAGTTATGGCTCGTTCACTTTTTCTCTTCAAAATACTGGACCTGGTAAGTCGATATTTCCAGCCTGGTGTTTTTCCACGCATTAGCCGACAGGCCGGCCTTTACGCACAAATGTGACAGAAACATTTCCGGCAGGGGCAACTGTTCCCAGACCTGGGGTAAAAATGTGGCGCCGGCCCGCCCTTTTTGAAGAATAACTCCGTCAACATTGACTCTCAGCTTGGAGATCAAATCCACGCTGTCAATGTATTCGAGAGGCTGCGGCTTAGTCAGGATGCTGATTTCTATGTCCACATCTTCTATTTCTTTAACAGTTAAAGGAGAAAAACGTGGGTCATGAAATGCGGCATTAACGGCATTTCGCTTTACCCCGTCAAGAATCGATTCCTCTGCTGCCAGGCTTCCAATGCAACCGCGCAAATTACCGGCAATTTTAAGGGTTACAAAGGTGCCGCAACGGACCTTGAGCGCGTCATCCTTAACAGCCTCCGCCACCAAATCCGATTCTTTGCCGGAAATTTTCAATCCAAGTCTTTGCATAATGGTTTGCCTGGCCAGCTTAATCAGAGCCTGGCCAAGTTGCGGATTAATTTGCTGCTGATTATGTTTTTTTTGCATAGATGAATCTCCATAAAAGGCGATTGCTGTATAACCGACAACCTGTGAACGTCCTCCAGCAGTGTCCCCGCTGTTTGAATAATGAAGAAGAACCGGTTCCCAGCCATAGCGCATGGCCATGTTGAGCGCAATCAGAATTGGTATCTTGCCGCAGGCGCGATTGCTGCTTTTTAACAGCTTATCAGATTTCAGGTTTAAAATCATATTAATTGTTTCCCTGTCTCTCTCCACAGCTTCCGAATATGGAAGAAAGTGAGACAGATCAGAACTGACAATTAGCAGAGTATTTTTGTCGAGCATTGGATCTATGGCCGCCGCAAGCTGCCTGGCATTACCCCTGCCCATGACAATCGGTATAAACTCGAATTTATTCAGATAGCGCTGAAGAAATGGCAGTATAACCTCCAGGGAATGTTCAACCCTGTCAGAAGCTGGAATAGATTGGAACAGATCGGAACTTGCGCGCAATTTGGCTGCATCCTTATTCAGCCTGACAAAGCCAAGCGGGGTTTCATAAGCCTCTACATCGCTGATTGCGCAGTTATTAAAACCGACCCTGTGATCCGGTCCCATTAAAATAACTTTGTCAAACTGATTTTCTCTTAATACCAGCGAAGCATGAGCTGCCGTGAACCCGGAATAAATATACCCGGCATGAGGCAGTATCAACGCCTTAAGTTGCTTATGAGGAGGAATTTGGACACGGGTCTGTTTTGCCTGAAAAGTTAAGCTGTCAATAGTCTGCTCCAATTCAGACCGTGAAGCGGGATAAAATCGTCCCGCCCACACAGCCTTACGGATACCGGCAGCACAGGCGGTTTCGGCAGGCGGGATAGATACAAAACAGACAGCCAAAAGAATTGATAATATATAACTGAAAAGCTGTTTCATAATTTTTTCTTTATACCTAAGTTGAGCGATTTATTGCGAAGATATGTGCTGAGATCTTGATGCATAAGGGTTTGCGAAAACCACAGGCATACCCGTGGATATGTCGAGGATTTTCGCGAATCCTTGATGCGCAAGAGATCGGTGCAGATCGAGTAAAAAATCGCTCAATTTAGGTTATAACATGAAAAAGCTCAATTTAAAAATAATTTTGAAACAGTCGGGATTTTTCAGTCAGAGTTACTCAGATTGTGTTGGGCCTTTAGTTTCTCCCAAAACATCCTTGGAGAAACAATTTCCATGTTTTTCACTTTATGCAAATTAAGTAATTCTTTGTCACCGGTAATAAATACTTCGGCATTACCGTTTAATGCAGACAATAGAATAATTATATCATCCTTATCCTTTATGTCAATATCAGGCAGATCAACAGGGATTGAAACCTGTGCATCCTGCTTGAGTATTTCAATTAACTCTGCAATTAGGTCGATAGGGACATTAAACTTATCGAGAAGAATTCGCTTTAATTCTATAAACAGGGGATCAGATACAATTAAGTGGTGAGAAGAAAGAACTTCTCTCAATACATCGGCACAAAGACCTCTTGTAGCCGTGGCGCTCACCAAAACATTAGTGTCAAGAAAGACCTTCATGATACCTGGGAAAAGACATCTTCATCAGTTAAAAACCCGCATGCTTCAGCAAAGGGCATAATCCTTTTTCGGATTTCCTCGAATTGTTCAAGTCGTAGTTGTCGGCGCAAAGCCTCACGAGCAATTTCGCTTCGGTTTCTCCCAGATCGCTTGCTGGCCTTGAATAATAAGGCATCAAGGTCATTGTCCAATCGGATTGTTAAAGTTGCTGTTTTCATGTGTCACAATGTAAGACAATAGCCTTCTGTTTGTCAAGGCATTTTTTATTGAGGGTGAAAATGGTGTAACCAAGACACACTCTCACATCTACCCCAATCATTAAAACTCCGCTTTGCTTAATATATTCTTTACTTTTCTTGTGATTTCTGCCACGGATAGGGGGACGGCCACGGATAGGGGGACGTTCGTGCAGAGCGTGCGCAGGGCTTGCTGATTAGGACCAAATCGCTTATGTGTTGCAGGAAATGTTTCATGGTGATAAGAATCTGAGATAGACGCTATGGCTGAAAAGACTTTAGGCACGTTCGGAACGAACCTCCCCTATTTCCAGGTTGAGCTGATATTATATTAATCTTCAGATACTTGTGACTGATTACGCGGCGTTCTTTTCTTTTGCTTTTTTGACCTTAGTTCTTGCGCTTTTACATCAATTTAAATCTGATTATTGCAGAAAGTGACATCATGGCAAAAACAGCCTGCATAATTCCCATTACACAAATAATCCTGGATGATGAAATATATCCAAGAAACAGTGTTTATCCAAAACGCATCTCGATGTTTGCCGAAAACATACGGGATGGATTCCAGATCGATCCTATTGAAGTGCAGATTCATCCGGATTATACTGATAAATACCGCATTCTTGACGGGGCCCATCGCTGGCATGCATACAAAGAGATCGGCGCAACCGAAATGCCGGCCCACATTATAACGCTGGATGGTGTTGATCCCCTCCTCTATGCGGCTAAAAAAGCGATAGGCCCTCTCCAGTTAACTGAAGATGAAGCCAGAACAACGGCCCGACGGGCATATGAAAACAATCCCAGCTTGACATCTTTTGAGATCGGGCAGGCAATCGGTCGTTCAAGGCAGGCAGTCGACTCTTATATTGCTGATTTAAGAGCGACAACCGAGTTGGAAATGGATATAAAGACTTTTCGTATGAACCGGCTTGGTCTGCCACAAGAAAGGATTGCAAATAGATTAAGTGTCCCGCAGAGGACTTTATCCGACCATTTAGCGAAAATGCCATCATTGGCAATTCCGCTAAATACCGACTTATTAAAAGGTTTCACAGTCCCTCAGGTAGCCGAAAAGCATGGCTGGACAGAACCCCTCGTCTGGTCAATTGCCTTAGAAGGGAAAGACGATCTTCAACGATTCAAGGCGCTTAACTGGGGACTGCGGACATGGGACCTGTGGAACTGGAATGACTGTGACAGACGTTTCGGAGACGATTGGCCTGGGAGGATACCGGCCCAAATGATTGCACACATCCTGTATTATTTTTCAGACCAGAACGATCTGGTGTTTGATCCTATGGCAGG
>JAYENE010000136.1:0-4317 GCA_034721935.1 Thermodesulfobacteriota bacterium | reverse complement strand
AATTTTATTTGGTCGTCGTTATTTCTTAACGCTCACTAACATGCTCAAACAGTCAGCCGTTTTAAATTTAACTGCCCGCCACATCAGGTTGTTGGCAGGTTACTTTTTGAGTTTGTAAATTTCTGGTGTAAGGAAAATAAAAAAAATGCCATTCAATCGTAATGTTTATTTAAAAATGAAAACTCTAAGTGAGGCTAAGGAAATTCTTTTTAATTGCTTTCCTCTATCTGAAACGCTTGCAAGCGAAATAATTCCGGTACCGGATGCAGTCGGCCGTGTTCTTTCCGAGCCGGTTACAGCCAGGCTTTCATCTCCAAATTTTCATGCTGCTGCAATGGACGGCATAGTGGTCAAAGCCGAATCCACATTCGGCGCCAGTGAAACAAAGCCAAAGGAGCTTATCGTCGGCAAGGATGCATTTTATATCAATACCGGACATGTAATTCCTGAAGGGTTCAATGCCGTTATTATGATAGAACATGTCAACATTATGGATGAAAACCGTATTGAAATAGAGGCTCCGGCCTTTCCATGGCAGTATATACGAAAGATGGGTGAAGATATTGTGGCGACAGAACTGCTGTTTCCACACAATCATGTTGTCACACCTTATAGCGTTGGAGCCCTTCTCTCCGGTGGAATATTTTCGGTTTTGGTTAGACAAAAGCCGAAAGTATTGATTATTCCAACAGGTTCCGAACTCGTTGACTGGCGCACAGCTTCTCTTGAAAAGCTTGAACCCGGTCGGATCCTTGAAACAAATTCATTTCTGCTTGGAAAGCTTGTTGAGTCATTCGGTGGTGAATATGTGCGGCATGAAATGTTAATGGATGACCCCAAAAAGATAAAAGATGCTGTTTACAATGCCGCTCACAGCGATTTTGACATGATACTTACTGTCGGCGGATCGTCTGCCGGGTCCGAGGATTATACAAAGGGTGTGATTACAGATCTGGGTGAAGTCCTGATCCACGGTGTAACCATAATGCCCGGCAAACCGGTCATTATTGGAGCGATAAATGACAAGCCCATCTTTGGTATCCCGGGATACCCGGTATCGGCAATAGTCGCATTTGAGCAGTTTGTTGCTCCGTTGTTATGCATGATGCTTGGGCAGCCGGAAAAGGAAAGGCCTGTGGTTCAGGTAGAGCCCACGAGAAAAATCGCATCAAAGTTAGGCCTGGAAGAATTTGTGCGGGTTAAACTTGGAAAAGTCGGCGACAGGATCGTTGCCACACAACTGCCCCGAGGCGCAGGCTGCATTACAACAATAACCGAGGCAGACGGAATTATCAGGATTCCAAACCATGTTGAAGGGCTGAAAGATCATGAACCGGTCATTGCCGAACTTCTTCGTCCTTTGTCATCTATAAACAATACCATTGTTATAGTAGGAAGTCATGATAATACACTGGACCTGCTGGCCGACCAAATAAAGGCAGGCCACAGCAATCTTACCATTTCATCAAGTCATGTCGGCAGCATGGGCGGACTCATGGCCATCAAAAAAGGGGTCTGTCACCTGGCCGGCTCCCATCTCCTTGACGAAGAGGACGGTTCTTACAACATATCCTATATAAAAAAATACCTGCCAAACAGAAAGATCAAGCTGGTAAATCTTGTGTTTCGAGACCAGGGCCTGATTGTTTTTCCGGGCAATCCAAAGCAAATCAAGGGAATCGAAGATCTTGCGCGGGAAGACATTACGATAATCAACAGGCAGGCGGGATCAGGCACAAGAATTCTTCTCGATTACAGCCTTAAAGGGCTTGGCATAGATCCCGGATCAATAAAAGGATATGAAAATGAAGAGTTTACCCATATGTCCGTGGCTGTGGCTGTATTGAGCAAAGCAGTTGATGTGGGTCTCGGCATTTACGCTGCCGCAAAGGCTCTCAAGCTTGATTTTATACCTGTTGTCACTGAAGAATATGACCTTGTAATTCCTGAAGAATATTTTGAATCAAAAAATATTCAAATCCTGCTTGAAACAATAAATTCACAGGAATTTAAAAAGTCTGTTAAAGCCCTTGGGGGATACCATACTGAAAAGACGGGAGAGATTATTAGTTTAAAAAAATGAACATCGAACACCCGCCGTGCCCGCGCCCGTCGCGGCAGGTCGAACGTCCAACATCGAATTTTGAATGAAAAGAAAAAAACAGAAGCAGGAAGGCAAGATCAACAACTCTGAACCTCTGAACCATGAACGGTTATTTATATTTAAACCTAAATTGAGCGATTTTTGGCTCGATCTGCACTGATCTCTTGCGCATCAAGGATTCACGAAAATCCTCGACATATCCACGGGTATGCCTGCGGTTTTCGTAAACCCTTATGCATCAAGATCTCAGCACATTTCTTCCCCAAAAATCGCTCAACTTAGGTTAAACCTATCTGCGTTCATCTGTGTGAATCTGTGGCTGGATAGTTACGAATTTTTTTGCAATTGCACTTTTTATATATGACAGTTAAAAAACATATTGATCCTTTTATATGGCTTGCTGTCTCAAGCAGTATTATCATTATTGCATTTATTCTTTTCCCGCTAATTGAGATGGTGGCGCAGCCCTCTTTTGTTGATCTGAAAGAAGCGATAACAGATAAAGATGTTATCGCTTCAATCCGGCTCAGCCTGTATACTTCGTTAATGGCCGCTCTGATATCATTTATATTCGGGACTCCATTTGCATATCTTCTCGCGAGAAAGGATTTTGTCGGGAAAAAATTCATAGAAAGTATTATCGACCTGCCGATTATGATACCCCATCCGGTTGTGGGCATCGCCATTTTAAGCATAGCCGGTAAAAATCACTGGCTTGGCCAGATAATGTATTCAATCGGGATAAGGATAATGGGAAGTGTTACAGGAATTATAGTTGTTCTGACCTTTGTAGGACTTCCTTTTTACATTAACAGCGTCAAGACCGGATTTGAAGCCGTGCCTGCGCGTCTTGAACATGTTTCCCGCAGTCTTGGGGCATCTATAACAAACACCTTTTTCCGGGTGACATTTCCCCTTGCCTGGAGAAGCATAGTTGTTGGCATGATTATGTGCACGGCGCGAGCTGTAAGTGAATTCGGCGCTGTAGTGATTGTTGCATACCATCCTATGATTGCGCCGGTAATGATATATGAACGATTTACGGCTTATGGCCTTAAATATTCACAGCCGGTGGCTGTCTGGCTTATTATAGTTTGCCTGTTCCTTTTTCTTCTACTCAGGATTTTCTCAACTAAAAAGAAGACTTTAACATGATCGGCATTCTTCATTTTGTGGTAAAAGTAGTTGACACTTTTATTGAAGCTAAAAATTGTAAATTGTAGAAGAGGCTTCCAGCCTCTTAAATCAGCGGCAGGATGCCGCTGCCACTTTTCAATCAAGTGTAAAGTAAAAATGAAGGATGCCACATGATCCAGATAAAAAACCTGAATGTTAAGCTGTCAGGATTTTCTCTGCATAATATTGATCTGACAGTGGAGAAGGGTAAATTTTTTACTCTTCTCGGCCCCACCGGCGCTGGAAAAACAGTTGTTCTTGAATCAGCAATCGGCATAATTCCGATCACAAACGGTCGTGTCATAATAAACGGCAAAGATGTCACCAGGCTCCCTCCTGAAAAAAGGGGAATAGGAATTGTTTATCAGGATTTTGCCTTGTTCCCTCATTTAACGGTATATCAAAATATCACATACGGCCTTCGATACCACAAGATAAATGGAAAAGAGCCGGGTAGAAATTTAAGCTTTATTGTTAAGCGGCTTTCGCTTGATCCCCTGCTGCAACGATCTGTAGTGAACTTAAGCGGAGGTGAAAAACAAAGAGTAGCCCTGGCTCGGGCGCTTGCTGTTGACCCTTCAGCGCTTCTTCTTGATGAACCTCTTTCAGCATTGGATCCGAATTTTCGCGAAGATATCAGAGAAATAATTAAAAGGCTGCATATTGAAACCGGAATCACAGTACTTATGGTTACCCACGATTTTACAGAAGCCCATTTCCTGGCACAACGAACAGCAATAATCAACAATGGAAGAATTGAGCAGACAGGGTCGATTGCCGAAGTGTTTCATCGGCCATCAACACCTTTTGTGGCTGAGTTTGTCGGCATGAAAAACATCTTTCCGGCAATATTTAACGGAAACAAAGCCAAAGCAGGAAACCTGGAGATAAAAATAAGCTCAAATAATAACAACTCTAAAAAATATATAGCCATACGGCCGGAAGATATTCGTGTAAGCATAGACAAACCATCACCCGAACGCAATTCAATTAAAGGCACTGTGTCAAAGATTTTAAACCATGGTTTTTACTGTGAT
>JAYENE010000135.1:0-4330 GCA_034721935.1 Thermodesulfobacteriota bacterium | reverse complement strand
CGCATCAAGGATTCGCGAAAATCCTCGACATATCCACGGGTATGCCTGTGGTTTTCGCAAACCCTTATGCATCAAGATCTCGGCACATATCTTCGCAATAAATCGCTCAACTTAGGTTATAGAAAATTTTATTTGGTCGTCGTTCTTTCTTAACGCTCACTAAACATGCTCAAACAGTCAGCCGTTTTAAATTTAACTGCCCGCCACATCAGGTTGTTGACAGGTTATTTTTTAGAGTTTGTAAATTTCTGAAAAAAGAACATCTCACGCAAAGGCGCACGTGCAGCGCAGGCGCTCTCGTCGTGATAGCGACACGCCCGCCATGCTCGCGCCTGTCGCGGCAGGTCGCAACAGGTGCGCCGCGGGAAGACGCAAAGTAAAGGATTTTGATGAGGATTGACGTTTTAATCCTGTCAGGAAAGTCTCTTTGAATTGTTACAAGAATTTCTTATTTTACTGGTTTCCAATAATAGTTTACTGCCTCATTATTTTCATCCAGTCCTCTTGTCCATCACCTGAAACCGTTCCTGACATTCCTTATCTTGACAAGCTTCTCCATTTTTCTGCTTATGCGGTTCTTGGGGCGCTGTTTTTAAGAGCTTTCAAAACTACGTGGTTGAAAAACAATATCAAGCTGGTGATAATACTCAGCATACTTGCATCATCTTTTTATGGAATAACCGATGAACTGCACCAGTATTTTATTCCATGCAGGAATGCAGATATTATGGATGTTCTGGCTGATATACTTGGCAGCATTTGCGGTGTTTATCTGTTTATATATGCAGGCAGAATTTATACAGGGGGCAGGAAGGACAAATAGGATTTCTCGCTTTGCAGACAGCTCTTCCAAAATAGATAAGCCACAGAGAAAAATTGCTCCACTCTTTTTTTGGAATCAGCTTCATTAGGTCAAATTCGATTTTTACCGGATCATTATTTTCTGTCAGCCCGAGCCTTTTTGAAATCCTTGCAACATGGGTATCAACGGCGATACCCGGAATTCCAAAAGCAGAGCCAAGAACCACATTGGCGGTTTTACGTCCCACACCGGGCAGTTTGACGAGCTCGTCAATAGTTTCAGGAACCATGCCATTGTATTTTTCTATAAGGATTGCAGAGCAATTTTTGATATTTTTAGCCTTGTTTCGAAAAAAACCTGTTGAACGGATTAATTTTTCAATAGTCTCATTGCGTGCGACTGCAAAATCACATGGAGTAGCCAGCTTATTGAATAAATCTTTTGTTACGCTGTTTACCTGTTTGTCTGTACACTGGGCTGACAATATGGTTGACACAAGAAGCTCAAAGGGATTTTTGTAGTTTAGCCTGGTCTTGACATTTGGATAGGTAGTTTTTAGTATTTTACAAATTTTGTTTGTACGGGCTTTGATTTGCATTATATTACCTTTATCGAATTTAAATCTATTTCAGGCAATCAATATCATGATTTTGCATCCAAGGAAAGTGCGGGCGCTGGGTCTTTGTTCCGGCGGCCTTGATAGTATTTTATCGGCGCTGATTTTGCGCAAACAGGGGATAGAGGTTGAATGGATAACCTTTGAAACTCCGTTTTTTTCGTCTGAAAAGGCTCTGCATGCCGCGCATATAACAGGAATACCGATAACCGTTAAAAATATTACCCGGATCTATCTTGAAATGCTTAAGAATCCCCCATGCGGATACGGGAAGTATATGAATCCATGCATGGACTGTCATGCCTTAATGTTCAGGCTCGCAGGCGCTATAATGAAAGAAAAGGGATTTGATTTTCTTTTTAGCGGCGAAGTGGTCGGCCAGCGTCCAATGTCCCAGACAAAACCGTCTCTTCGTTATGTAGAGAAACAATCAGGTTGCGACGGCTTTATACTGCGCCCCTTAAGCGCCGCGAGACTTCCTGTAACAATACTTGAAAAAGAGGGGCTTGTGAACAGAGAGCTTCTTCTCGATATTACCGGAAGATCACGCAAGGCGCAGATAGAAATCGCCAGGGAATTCGGCATTACCGATTATCCTTCGGCCGGTGGCGGTTGTCTTCTCACAGACAAAGGCTATTCAGATCGTCTCAGGGACCTTTTTGATCATGCAGACTTCGCCATAGTGGCTACGACGGCTGAACAGGAAGAATTTACAGAAGAGGAGCTTTATCTTTTAAAATACGGCCGGCATCTGCGTTTAAACAAAAACACAAAAATAATAGTCGGGCGCACAAAAAACGACAACGAACAAATAAAAAGATATTACAATCCAAACGCAGATACACTTATCAAGGTAAATAATTTTCCCGGCCCCATTGTTGTGATGCCTCACGGAGGCAGCAAAGATATGATTATTTTTGCGGCGTCAATATGCGCGGGATACAGCAAGGCCCCAAACAATATTCAGGTTGATGTAGAGATTGTAATGCCGCAGATCTCTCAAATTGTTAAAGTGGCCGGCATTCCTCCGGAAGAAATCAAGCATTATTTGATAACTTAGGCATTTAGGCTGTAGGTTAATTTTCGTCCGCACCTCGCTCGGTTACCACGCTGGAGCATGGGAGCGAAGGCTAAAACTAACAGCTTTCAGTCTAAACTACCTGTTTTGACCCTGAGCTGGCCGCATGCGGCTGAAATATCCCGGCCCTTGCTGCGGCGAATGACGGCGATGTAATTATTTTTGCGCAGAATTTCTTTAAAATTATTAATTACATCCTCTTCCGGCTGTTTGAATTCACTGCCTTTATATTCATTAAATGGTATGAGATTGATTTTTGCCTTTATTGCACGCAGCAATCTGGCAAGGCGGTTTGCGTCATCAGCAGAATCGTTTATATTTTTTAAGAGAATATATTCAAACATGATGCTTTGACGGGGCGGCAACCTGTATTTACTACATGCGTCAAGCAGAATTTCAAGAGGATATTTTTTGTTTATCGGCATGAGCATGTCACGAGTTTTGTTGTCTGTTGCATTTAATGATATCGCGAGGTTGACACTTGCATCCTGATTCAGATCAGCCAGTTTTGACACCATGCCTGCTGTGGAAAGTGTGACTTTGTTGTTTGAAAATCCAAGCCCGCAACTTGTATCGGTTATAGTGTTAATAGCGCCAATCACATTTTTGTAATTCGCCAGCGGTTCGCCCATCCCCATCATAACTATATTTTTCAGTTTTTCCGAATCGTTTAGATCGTTCATAATGTCGCGCACCTGGGCCAGGATTTCACCTTTTGTTAAATTCCGCACAAAACCTCCTTTTGCGGTAAGGCAGAACCTGCATCCTTGTGCGCAGCCAACCTGGCTTGATATGCACAAAGTATGATAATCTTTTTCAGGAATCAGCACGGTTTCAATGCATTGCCCGTCAGATAGCTTGAGAAGGTATTTTCTGGAGCCATCCTGAGATATTTCTATTTGTTTTTTCTCAAGACGGTCTATCGTAAAATTGAGTGAGAAAAGCTGCCTTATCTCTTTCTTAATATCCGTCATTATCTCAAAATCATCTGCCTGGCGAAAATAGATCCACTTCATGATCTGCTTTGCGCGATAAGCCTCAATATCATGATCTTTGAGCCATGAAACAAGCTCATCCTTTGTAAAGTCCATAATATTTGTTATGTTGGATTTATGCATCATTTTTTATGAGTCTTTTCTTCAGGGTTCGGCAAAGAATAAGTTCGCAATTTCAGGCGTTGAGGCGCTCGGCTGACAAGGCGCGAAAAAGCATGAATATCAAGCATATTCAGAATTTTCGCAACGCAGTCAGGCGGGATGCATCGGCGCCTGAAATGTGAAGTTATTTTTTGCCGAGCCCTCAACATGCATAGTATTAACTTTTAGTTAGCGCCTGAACGAAAAACTCCTTTTTTGTCATTTCGACCAACGGGAGAAATCTTTTAACGCAGATACTATCAATGCCATAAGATTTCTCGCTACGCTCGAAATGACAATTTTGGATAGTTTTCGTTCAGGCATTAGTTAAACGTTAGTATTGAAATTTTATCAATAAAATTTTTCTGCGACAACCTTCAGGCAAAATCTCTTGACCAGCCATCCAATGTTATATAGTTTTATTGTAAGCGTTCACAAGCCAGGTAGGGTGCATTCTATGCACCATCAACGGCATACATATCATCTGAATGAATGAATGATAAAATACTTGATGAGCAAAATGAAATGTTTTTGGTGCGTAAAACGCACCCTACGATTTACAAACAATAATCAGAAATTTACAAACTCAAAAAGTAACCTGCCAACAACCTGATGTGGCGGGCAGTTAAATTTAAAACGGCTGACTGTTTGAGCATGTTAGTGAGCGTTAAGAAATAACGACGACCAAATAAGATTTT
>JAYENE010000134.1:0-4333 GCA_034721935.1 Thermodesulfobacteriota bacterium | reverse complement strand
TAAGAAACCTATATCAAATGGCAGAATTCCTTCCTTCGACATTCATTATTCCCTGTTCGACATTCGACATTCAAAAAAAGCTACACATTTAATGTCTTATATCTTATCACTTTTTTGTATTGCACCCGCCGCCATCAATGGTAAGAGTAATGGATTTGGGAGGCAATTTGATGCGCCCGGCAAGGTAATCCAGCGCTTGATCCAGCGTTACAATATTATAGTTATTTTCTGAAAAAAATTTCATCTGCTCTCTGAAAGTTTCAGGCAGAATACCATCCTCCATCAAAACCTCAGGATAATTGCCAACATTATGGTACAGCAAAACCGGCGCTTCTTTTATGATTCTTATCATGCCGCAATTCTCGCAATTAATTTTTCCAGAAAATCAACATTCTTTTCCCAGGAATAATTCTGTTCCACAAATAGCCTGCACTGCGAAGAAACATCCTGCCAGAGTTTGGGCTTATCTTTAAATTCCCGACAGGTCTTAGTAATTAATTCCGCCAGCGCTTCAGAACTTGTATCCTTAAAGAGATATCTTGGATTGAACCGACTCAAAATTTCAACCGTCCCGCCAACCGGTGTCCCCAATACAGGAATACCGCAGGCCAATGCTTCAAGAGTAACCAGACCAAACCCCTCTAATTCCATGGTAGGAAGAACAAAAATATCGGCCATGCGATAATAACCATGAAGCTCTGCCTCCGGGATAAATCCAGCAAATTTTACGTGATTTTCTATCCCCAGCTCTTTGGTCAATAAAATAAGATCATTTTTTAGAGGCCCATCCCCACCCAAAACAAGATAAACGTCTGGGACAGCTTTAACCACTTCCCTGACGGCATATATAAGATTTTCCAATCCCATCCTGGATACAAGATTTCTTACTGTAAATAATATCATTTTTTCTTGAGGGATATTAAAATGTTGCCTTATTTTTGTTCTATCGGTGGCCGGATAAAATCGCTCCAGATCAACTCCTCCGGCGATAATTGTAATTTTTTCAGCAGGAACTTTATAGACGCGCTGCAATCGCTCCTTGGTAAACCGACTGAGAACAGCAATCCGATCTGATTCATTCAGGCCTCTTCTTTCAATAAATCTTCGTGCTTGAATATTCAAAAAATAGGGAATCCTTCTTGCAACACCCTTAGGCTTCGGATTTCTCGATTGGAACTCTTCAAAAGAAAGAGAATGACAGGTATAAACCTTTATTATTTTTTTACTCAGAGGAGATTGGATTACACCAAGGGCGGAAAAAGGTTGGTGAAAATCTATACACCCAAAGGAATACTGATTCTGGAGTGATTCAAAAAGTTTTTTGCAATTTAATAAAGTAGATTTAATAAAAGAAAAAGCGCTGCTTTGATCAACATCGTATCTCCACTCATTAACTCCCTGAATAACCTGATGATCTGATTCATGTTCCGGCAATTTACGGGACATGATATGAACATTATGCTCTCTGTTCTGTAATCGGGTACTCTGCTCAAAAAGAACCCTCTCTGCCCCGCCAATCACCTCGGCAATCGAAACATCGGAAACGAACAAAACATTCAAGATTCAACCCTCTTCAGCATCAACAGCCCGACCAGGGCTTTTTGATAATACTCATTGAAGCTCCCCGCAGCAAGCTGCGGGAAGCTTCGACCGTAAGGAAGTTTGCTATTTTCAGATTCGCTCGCTAACCCAGCAGCAAGCTGCGGGGAATGCGCTCGCTTTTGCGGTTCAATTAGCTTGAAGGTATCAGGTGAGATGGTTTCTGAAAACAAAACGTCTCTCTTCTCGAAATATTTAGTAATATTGTCCAGAGGTTTGCTGTTTTAGGAGAAAGCCTGCGACTTGATTTTACAACACTTCTAATGGCTTCATCGCCAACGATCCCTCTCAAAAACCGGATATCCTTCCACTGCCCATACTCCAATACACGCTCGATTGTGTGCTCCGGCCAATCAATAAGTTCACGACCTGTAAATTGAGTATCCCAGAAATAAGCGCTGAAATGATCCGGCAAAAGACTTTGAGATTTCACTGTTAATTTACCGTTATTCATAAGTTATTTCTATTATAATTAAGACGTTATTGTCAATTGATTAAATCTGTTAATTTCCACGCTGTTTCAATTAGCTCTCAGAGCAAAACGCATAAACTCATAACATCTTGATTTTATGTTCATTGTTTCAGATTTGTGCACGCCCCGCACGAATGTCCTCTCTCCTCTCTCCCCCGTCCATACACCTATGTAAACGTATTAATAGTTTTAATTTTAATGTTGACCATCTGACTATTTTGCGTTAAATTAAATGTATAATTATACGGAGGTAATGCACATGACAACATATGAACGTTCGGAAATTATTGCTTCAGGAAAAGCGGTAAAGAAATTTGGCGCAATCCTGAGCGACATAAAATCCGGTCATTTAAAAAAAGCTCTTATTTCTCGAAATAACGTCCTTGAAGCCGTAATTCTGCCTGTAGAAGAATATGAACGGTTGGAGGAATCCGCCGAGGTTCTGGAGCATATAAGTATTGCAAAGATTATTGCCAGAAGAGAAAAAGAGAAGACCGATATATCATTGGAAGAAATGCTCAAAGCGGAAGGTATAAATCTGAATGAATTGTAATGTGCGGCTTGTTCCTTCAGCCCGTAAAGACTTCAATAAACTGGATGGCAGAGAAAAGCTTGCAGTTGCAAAAAAATTGAAAAAACTTTCTTCCAATCCTTTTTTAGGAGAAAAATTGGGCAAACGTGCAGGGATAGATCTTATAGGATATTTCAAGCTTTATGCCGACAAAAAACGCCTTAGAATCGTGTACAGATGTATTGGAGACCCGGTTGATCTTGAAGTTATTGCTGTCGGTCCCAAGGAAGGGCTTGCGGTTTATCGAAAAACTGAAAAAAGAAGAGGTGAGAAATAACATTTCAGGTAGCGGACTATTTTCCTTGATCTTTATGATATCTCTTCCAGCCAAAAGCCAGTTTTATGCGAAAACAACTTGATTTTTTGCTGCTTTCTCCCAACCGTTTTTTAGGAGCGTTTCCATGATTTCCCTACTCTTTCTTGCAATCACCTCCAGCGAAGGACCCAAAAAAAGCTTTCCGCCAGAAAATGAACTGCCGCGTGGCAATCCGTACCTGCCCCGTAGCTCCGGCAGATGGTACTGGGGTAATCTACGAAACCTGCCCGCAATGCCTTTGTGTGGATTTAACGAAATATCATAATCGGGTGCCTGCAAACGTGCTGTTACTATGTCAACGCAATTACAATGCATGGCAGGCGGGTCTGCGGATTAAATCTGTTAATTTTGCCATTGGTTCAATTGGTTTCAGAGCAAAACGCATAAAGTCATAATGTCCCGCTTTTAAATTCATTGTTTCAGATTTGGGCACGCCCTGCATGAACGTCCCCCTCTCTTAACTGTTCCTTAATCTTGTTAAAATATTTTTCAGCATATTCTTTGGTGCAAAGTTTGTAGAATTCCTGTTTATATTCAGGATATCTTGTTTCTATATTAAAATCATTAACTTCATCAAAAAAGAAGGAGATGCAAGACTTTACACAGCAAAAGGGGATAGGGGCTATTTCTATTTCAATACGACTTTAAAATACTTCTTGCCTTTTATTCGATAAATATCGAAATCTCTATCAATCGTTGCAATTTTATCAATATTCAGCTTTTCTCCAAGAAATACAAGGCAGACATCCGCAAAATCCATCGGTAAGTCTCGATATTTTACAGTCAATTCTCTTATTCTACCTAAATCATCATTGTCTATAGGTTCAATACTTACAGCGCCTTCATTTAACCAACTGAGAAAATCAATTTGAGCATTACGATTAAAGTCCAAAAGGTGGAGAGTTTCAGTTATAGAAGCTAATGTCGTTATTAATTCGCTTGTATTATTTTTTATAAATTCCACAGCTTTTTGGTGATATTTATCATTTCCGTCAAAAAGGGCTATTAGTGGGCCGGAATCAATTAGAGTTTTCTTCATCTTCTTTTGGCCTTAATTCTCTCTTTCAAAAGCGCCTTTCTGTCCTTTGAAAGATTACCCTTTCCACTTGAATATCTCCCAAACATATTACAGCCAAGTTCCCACGCATTGGCTTTTTCAAGTTTGTTAAGATACTGAGCAATGCTCTTTCGAATCAATTCAGATTTGGTGATTCCCATTAACATTGCGGTATGTTGAATATTATGTTCTAATTTTGGATCAAGCCTAAGCGTAATCATTTTGCACCTCCGTAATACATTTTGTATTACCTAAAGAATAAAATGTCAACTATTTTCTGGCCATCGTATAAGAGATGGAGATTTGTCAAAAAACAAA
>JAYENE010000133.1:0-4369 GCA_034721935.1 Thermodesulfobacteriota bacterium | reverse complement strand
TTAACCGTCTTATTGATTAAAACCTAAATTGAGCGGTTTTTTACTCGATCTGCGCCGATCTCTTGCGCATAAAGGCTTCGCAAAAATCCTCGACATATCCACGGGTATGCCTGCGGTTTTTGCAAATTTTTATGCATCAACATCTCAGCACATATCTTCGCAAAAAATCGCTCAACTTAGGTAAAAAAGAAATTTTCTTCCCCAAAGGCTGGTTTCAAGTCATCGAGCCAGGTAGCTTTTTTATCAAAACTGGCAAAGAATATTTGGTTTGTCCAGTCAGGGTTGCGCGCCTGAATGAATTTTAAAGCAAATACCTTTTCTCCGTTGATTTCTGCTATGCCATCGATCATTACCTTGCCCGGGGTTGCAGACATAGATGGGCCTCTAACTGTACGGCACAGGCCGGATACCTTTTTATAAGCTTTGGTAAAAATTCTGTAAGTTCGCTCAAGAGGTATTTTAAAGTAATTTTTAGGCCCTGTATCCCGTTCCACAAACATATAATACGGTATTGCTCCAATTTTTACCTGGGCCTGCCACATTCTGGCCCATATCGCTTGATCATCATTAATATGCCGGACAATCGGAGCCTGGCAGCGGACAACGGCGCCTGTTCTTAGAATGCGCTTCACAGCAGCCTCCGCCACAGGAGTTTCAATCTCCCGGTGATGACTGAAATGTGACATAATTGACAGGTGAAGTCCGCTTGCAACAACCTGCTCAAACAAACGCATAAGATCATCGGCATCATTATCCGTCAAAAAGCGATAAGGCCAGTAAGCAGGAACCTTTGTGCCGATTCTAATTGAGGTAAGATTGCCGGGTCTTTCTTTAATTAAAGGCTCGATATAACGACGAAGTATTTTTGTCCGCATAAACAGAGGATCGCCGCCGGTAAAGAGAACATCTTTTACCTCAGGGTGCTTGCTCAGGTAATTCACCAGGGCATATGTATCACTGCTGGCGAATTTAATACTCTCATGCCCGACAAACTGGGCCCAGCGAAAACAGTAAGTGCAGTAGGCATGGCATGTTTGTCCCTGGGTTGGGAAAAACAGTACGGTTTCATTATATTTGTGCTGCATGCCATTTATACTTTTCCCGTTTTCTTCAGGAACATTCATATCCATCTGCCCTGCGGGGTGAGGGTTCATGCTCATCTGGATTTTTCGCGCGGCCCTAAGAATATCTTTTTCAGAAGCTTTTTTCATTAAAAGCTCATTCATTTTTTCAAAATCCTGCTTATCAAGCATTTCAGGCTGTGGAAATGTAAGCTGAAAAATTGGATCATCAGGAATATTGTTCCAGTCAATCAGTTCATCAATAATGTAGTTGTTAACCCTGAAGGGTAGTACAGTGGAAACTGTTTTGATGGCAGCAAGCAGCTCTTTGGGCAGATCTTTTAAGCGCAGGATTTGATCAATATTTTTTCGTGAATACAGCTTATACTTTTCAGGAAAAATTTTGTCAGCTTTATTTAACATAAAATATCCAGTTCATTATTTAGTTAGCAATTCTGATGGATTCGTAAAAAGTCATATTTCCCTTGCCTGGTGGGAGGAGATAAAAAAAGGGGGGGGGATTTAACACAAAGGATTCCCTTTTTGAGGGGGAAGGCGGGAGGGGTGTTATTCAGCAAAATAAAAAAACACTTGACTTATTGCTTTCAACTCGTTAAAGAGGCCGGAATTAAGCCCGGTCCGTATTTTGCTGTTGTGTGAGTAAATGTAGCCTCCCACTGCTATGGACCGGGCTTCCTTTTTTTTGAAAGTGTTACGTTAGATTAAATTTTTTCCGATATTCATCGATTTCAATAATCGGGGGTCTTTCAATCACTGTAATTTTAAAAATATCCGGCTTATATTCGTTCCGAACAAGATTATATTGAATCATCTCGTCGAAAAGTTCTTTATTTAAATTTACTATTCCAAGCTTTTCAATACGGTTGAAAAAGGTTTTAAGGATAACGAATGCCATTCTTCCCAAAGCTTTTGTATCCTGATTTCTATGGACACGTCTGTCAAGATCAACCTGAGCGATTACATCCAGTCCCCATTTTTTATAAATATCGAGAATCATGCTCGTTTCAACGCCGTATCCAATCGGGAAAGGTATTTTTTCAAAAATCTCCCTGTAGCCCGCATATTCTCCTGAAAGTGGCTGCATAATTTGTGTAAGTTCCGGGAAAAACAGTGACAGCATTGGCCTTATAACAAGCTCTGTAACTCTGCCGCCGCCGGTTGGCCTGATTTTGCTTTTACCTATAGCAATCGGTCTGTCGTAAAAGGCCTTGGAAAATTTAATATTATCGAAAAGAATCAGGGGGCCGACAAGCGCGTAAACAAATCTGTGGTGAATATTTTTTATGTCAGCATCAAGATATACAATTATATCGCTGTTTGTAATATAAAGAGCTTTCCAGAGGTTTTCACCTTTGCCCCTGAACGGTTCAAGGTCTGGAAGAATATCGGTTGCTTTGTAAACATCGGCGCCGTAATCCATTGCAATTTTTCTTGTATTGTCTGTCGAGCCTGAGTCGATAACAACTATTTCATCAATAAGCGGATAGCGTGTCATTAGTTCAGATTTAATAATAATAATTTCTTTTGCAATTGTCTTTTCCTCATTTAGAGTAGGCAGGCACAGAGCTATGGTAAGATTTTTTCTTGTTTTTTCTTCAACGAGATGATTGATGTCTTTAAACTTAGAATGGTGAAATGTATTCTTTTTAAGCCAGTTGTTATTCATCGCAAACTCCGCTGTCTATTGCCATAATAACTCCTATAACCTGAGCAATACCTTTAAACATCGCTTCAATTTCCATACTGGCATTTTCCAGGTGATGATTTTTTCCATTTGTTATGCCAAGTGTTAGCGCTGGTATGTTGTTGGAAAGAAAAATGGAAAGTTCCGATTCACTTGGGTCGTTTACCGGTTGTATACCAAGCTTTTCCATTATTGCCATAGCGTTTTTTACCAAAGGATGATTATATTCTAATTTAGATGCCCTGAGATTGCTTATGTTTTCGATTTTTAAAACAACTCCGCTTTCGTGGCCTATGCTATAAACAATGTCTTTAATATCATTATGAATTGCTCTTACCATTCTGTCGGAGTCGCTTTGTATCTCAAAACCGAGTTTTGCATCGTATGCGATTATTCCATGCTTAAAACCGCCGGAAATTTTTCCAATAATAACTCTGGATCTTGGTCTTTGGGGCAGCCGAAGTCGCAGGATCTGGTTAATTACTTCATTTAATATCAGGATAGCATTTGGCTTAAATTGATGTTCCAATTCCTTTGCGGCGGGTATATCGCAGTCAATTTCACTTCTGATCATTCCAGAAGAATAATAGTTAATTCTGCCTAAGTCGACTCCTTCTATGCAAACAGCCCCTCTTATTGGAGTGTCCCATGTTTTTAACAGATGTCTGATGCCACGAAGGTTGCCCTTTCCAATTGATTGTATAACCCCTGCCAGAACGATATCAGATTCAAAGCGAAGATTTAACTTACGGAAAATTTCAGGCAATGATGCCAGCGCTGCAACACCAACTGAATTATCTAAAATACCGGCGCCTTGAATTGAATTTTCTTTGATGGTAAAATTATGATCAACGTCTGTGTCAAAAGGTGTGTCAAGATGAGCAACCACAAAAATAGGCGCTTTTGTTTTGGAGGTTCCCCTGATGATTCCTATGGGATTTCGATAACCATCAGTAGAGCATTCATCAACCCTGGATTCCGCCAGTCTATCCATAAAAACACTGGTGCGTCTTTTTTCCTTGAAAGTAGGAGACGGCACCTGGCCGATAAATACAATATTGGCAATAATTGTTTCCTTAATCGATTTTATTGCATCGACAAAGAAAGGTAGTTTGTCAAGATATGGTTCCATATTTTTACCATTTCAATTTAGGTGTTAGGTGTTAGGACTAATTGTCTAATCCCTAAACTTTGAAACTCATAAGCCTTCATCCTAACAGTCTCCCGCGGTGTTCGCGCCCGTCGCACCAGGTCAGCCTAATCCTCTAATCCCTGAACCCTGAACCCTAATCCCTGAACTAACATAACAAATATATTAACATTTTAAAAGTAGTTCTTGACGATTCTGTTTTTTAGACACAAAATAGTTATTGGTCATACTTTCACATCTGAGAACAATGCAGGGCTAATTTTAGGCCGCAACTTTAATGGAGAAAGCCGTATATGAGATTTATTAGTTTTGTTGGGGTTTGGATAATTTTATTTTGTTCGACGGTTCAGGCTGAAACAATGTATGTCACCGATGATATTAAGATAACATTGAGAACAGGGCAGGGAATTGATCACAAAATATTGGCCATGATTAAGCCCGGCCAGGAACTTG
>JAYENE010000132.1:0-4378 GCA_034721935.1 Thermodesulfobacteriota bacterium | reverse complement strand
TCAAGATATGTATATTCGAATGATCAAAATAAAGATCGATCTCGGTTTTTTCTCCTTTATACTCCCCAGTAAGTTCTTTTATCCGCTCCTCGATAGGCTCTGTACAGTCGATCTTCAGCTTTGTCTCCACCTCTATCATGGACACATATCACACCTGCGCCCGGCGCCTGTGATTATGGACGGCGCGGTACCAGCCGGATGTGCAGAATGTATACAACGCCAGTATCGTTGCAACAAGTATGCTGATGATCGTTTTCATTGTTAAGCCCTCATCCTGATCCTTGATAAACCTTGCCTATATGAACTATATAGATGATCATACATATATGGGAATCTCATACCAGGGATGCTGCAATCGTTACCCCAACAGAGGGTATGGATTCCTGTAAAAGGTGATTAGATGTACTTTCTGGCAAGAAAAATAAATTTCCGGTTTGGTTACAGTATCCTCTCGGTCCCGGGTAGTCCCTGCATAGTGAAGTCCCCTGACAGTGGTTTAGGTGTCTGAGTATGCAGAGCATCAGCGGGCAGGAGTTGGGGTGGAATGTGTGTGACGCCACGACCTTCGACTTCGTTCCACTCATGTCAAGAAGTATTAAGTATCTGTAATTAAATTAAGGTAGCATGTTTATATACCTATACTTCCCATTGTTATATACAATGAATACAGATAAAATCCAAAATATATACGAAACGACGCACCAATTTTTAAACGAGCGAGACCGAAGGTTACTGGTCGCCGCGATGGCAAAGGCAGATGGGTATGGCGGGATCTCAAAAGTGTCTAAAGAAACCGGATTGTCTCGCAAATTGATTTCAAAGGGTTGTGCTGAATTAGAGAAGCCGGATGAATTAGATAATACAAGGATTCGGAAAAAGGGCGCTGGACGAAGGAAAATTACAGATACGGATCATACTTTATTATCCGACCTGGAAAGTCTTATTGAGCCTGTAACTCGTGGCGATCCGGAATCAAACTTACGCTGGACCTGTAAAAGTACCCGCAAGCTATCTAACGAAATTAACATCATGGGGCACAAGGTGAGCCACAACAAAGTAGGTGAATTACTTCATCAGTTGGGTTATAGTTTACAGTCCAATCAAAAAGCCCTGGAGGGGACTGATCATCCGGATCGCGATGATCAATTCAAATATATAAACGAAAAAACGCAAGAATTCCAACAATCCGGAGAGCCGGTGATTTCGGTGGACACAAAGAAGAAAGAATTGGTAGGAAATTTCAAAAATACCGGTCGTGAACTTAGACCGAAAGGAAATCCGGAAAAAGTCAATGTGCATGATTTTCCGATACCGGGTCTTGGTAAAGCAAACCCTTATGGCGTTTACGACATTTTTGCCAACTCTGTGTGGGTCAGTGTGGGCACAGATCACGACACAGCAACAAACGCAAGTAGAAACCATACGCCGATGGTGGTACACGATGGGTAAGAACAACTACCCGGAAGCGAAAAAACTCTTGATTACTGCGGACAGCGGTGGCAGCAATGGTTACCGGATAAAGTTGTGGAAGGTTGAGTTGCAGAAATTAGCAGACGAAACCGGACTGGGGATATCGATCTGTCACTTTCCACCAGGTACAAGTAAATGGAATAAGATCGAACACAGACTCTTCGCTTTCATAACTCAGAACTGGAGGGGCAAACCCCTGATAAGCCATGAAGTTATCGTGAACCTTATCGCAACCACCACTACCGAAAAAGGACTTCGTGTGCAATGTAAACTTGACACAGATCAATATCCATTAGGGATCAAGGTGCCAGATGAAGAGCTGGAACTGATCAATATCATAAGAGATGAATTTCATGGGGAGTGGAACTATACGATCAGTCCACGCGACAATTGAGTTGATATCTTAATTTAACCACATCTCCTAATTGGCAACAAATCTAATAATAAAGTAGAATGATAAAGAGTGGTATGTGCTGATTGAAGTTCGTCCAGAAGTATACATGGATAGACCATGTTTAAATATAGGAATAACCAAGACGGATGTGTGAAGCAAGGGTAGATACTATGGAAAAAAACTTATCAGATAATTTTATAAATCAAATAATTTGTGGGGATGCAAAAACAGTTTTGCAACAAATACCTTCCGAAACAGTAGATCTTATTATCACATCCCCTCCTTATGCGGATAAGCGGAAGAACGTTTATGACACTGTTTCGGCAGATGAATATGTCGAATGGTTTTTGCCGATTACTAAAGAATTGGAGAGAATATTGAAGCCCACAGGATCTTTCGTTTTGAACATAAAGGAAAGGGCTGTTAATGGAGAGCGACATACGTATGTAATAGAATTGATATTGGAGATGCGTACACAAGGTTGGCTGTGGACTGAAGAATATATATGGCATAAAAAAAATTGTTATCCTGGAAAGTGGCCTAATAGATTTAGAGATGCATAGGAAAGATGCCTGCATTTCAATAAGCAGAAAAAATTTAAAATGTTCCAAGAAGCTGTGATGGTGCCAATTGGTGATTGGGCCACATATAGATTAGCTAATTTAAGCGAAAATGATAAAATCCGATATGAATCCCACTCCAAAAGCGGTTTTGGTAAGAATATCTCAAAATGGGGAAATAGGGACAAGGTGTATCCTGCAAATGTTTTACATATGTCTACAGAGTGCAACAACAAGAAACACAGTGCCACTTTCCCAGTAGGTTTACCAACATGGTTCATAAAATTGTTTACAGAAGAGGGGTATGTAGTTTTGGACCCTTTTATTGGTTCGGGGACAACTGCGGTCGCATGTAAGAAATTAAATAGAAAATATATAGGGATTGATATAAAAGATGAATATTGTGAGTTATCTAAAAAAAGAATAATGGAAGAAGTTGGGATAACGCTTTTTGATTATGAGGATATGAAGGGGGGAACTAGTGAATGACATACTCAGAAGAAGAATTAATCTCTTACCTTTGTATAAAAGTTAAGGGAGTTGGTGGCAAAACGGCAGATGCCGTTGCAGTTTATTTAGGTGACCTCGAAAGTTTTTTCGAAAATGTTAGTGAGTTGAATTGCTTATCAAATGTTAGAGGAAAACAAATATTAAGTGAAGTACAAATAAATGAGATTGAGAAGATACTATATAATTATTTTCCTCAACCGATATTAGATATAAGAAAAGCTTGGATTAACGTATTGGTCAGGGATTTTGTTAAAAGTAGCATGAAAGAGATTGAAAGTACCACCTTGGATACTCTACTGATCAATCCTTTTCTGATAAAGGCATTTGGTTTTGATGATCACAGAGAAGTAGTCACATTCTATTTTTATCAATAGGTTACTCGCTCAATTGTCACATCATGGGGATTTACAGTTGAAAAATTGCTTTTGTGCAGTGGTGCTGAAAAATCCGATTTAGCTGGTTTTGATATAAAAATCGAGGACAGGGGCAAAGAGTATCATTTCCAGATTAAAAGTAGCCCAAACACCATGAGTATTGAACAGGTTCGCCAATTAAATGTTCATATCGAAAAAATAAAGGACATTTCAAAACAAATCCCTGTTTTAGGTATGACTTATGGAAAACGAGCACAAATAAATTCGCAGATTCAATCAACTTTGATAAATTATCCAGACTCGACTTTAATAGGAAATGAACTTTGGGATTTTATTGCAAGGGAAGCTGGTTACTGTAAAAAAGTTTTAAACTGGATTGGCGAGGTCATGCAATTAGAACCTGCGGATTTTTCCACAGTACTGGAAGATAAGAAACAATCTTTGATAGAAGATTGGGGAACACAATGGGGGACTGGTATAGCATCCATTAATAAAATTTTAGAGAAGTATCTGTAATGCGATTTTCTGAATTACTTCGTTGTTGCCCATCTACTCGCTTGTTTGATTGTTATTAATTGGCTCATAAATTTAAACACCCCTTTTTCTGTATAGAACTCTATGTAATACTATGTCTATTTCAATACTATTTGCAAGCTATGCGTGTTGCATATAACCGTCATGTGGTCTGTTAAAAACGAAACTGTGCATCGATCATGGCGGAGTTCCTTGTGTTTCATGCAACATACGTCAGAACACATCCCATATAAGACCTATCGAAGAGCAGGGCGAAAGTGAACCTCCCAAAAAAACAACTCGTGGCAGGCAGGAGAGTTTACCCAAACTTTAACAACTTAAAAGAAGTGTGATGGGTTCATAATTCAGCAATCACCATAAGACCGAGTAGACACATCCGATAATTTTGCCATCTATCGAGGAAGATATGTGCCATGGATAACGAAACAAGCCCGACTGACCATAAGAACCTGCTCCACCGGTACCTGCCAATCGTAACATGGCTGCCAAAATACAAACCCGCCTGGCTGCCACACGATCTCATCGCCGGGCTGACC
>JAYENE010000131.1:0-4381 GCA_034721935.1 Thermodesulfobacteriota bacterium | reverse complement strand
CAAGAGATCGGTGCAGATCGAGTAAAAAATCGCTCAATTTAGGTTGAACCATAGTGCGTAGCCGGTAAGAAGTCGGCTCATTAATACGGCAGCCGGGGTTAAACCAGTTTTTAACAATAAATGTACATGGTTCGATAACAGCGCCCATGCAAAGCATTCGGTTTTTGTTTCAGGAATCAATGCCGCCAGTCGATTAATAAAGTTTTTCCGGTCATAATCGGATCGGAATATTTTTTTGCGTTCTATCCCCCTGACAATCACATGATGCAGTACACCTGGCGCATCTATTCTCGCTTTTCGTGGCATGATCAACAAATATCAGAGATGAAATCCTATGTAAAGCATAAAATCATAGACGTCCCCATTGCCTTTCCTTGTGAATGGCCTTGGCTTCGGCCCGCCGCAGCTCACTTCCACGTTGACCTTTAATAAATTGACAAAATCACATAGATCGTATTATTGTAATATAAATTAAAATCGATGGAGGCATGGTCATGCAAACGGTCACTTTATCACCAAAATACCAAGTCGTTATACCCAAATCAGTAAGGAATGTATTAAATCTTCGTCCTGGTCAAAAAATGCAGGTTATTGAATATAACGGACGGATTGAGTTTATCCCTGAACGAGATATTGCCGAACTTCGCGGGTTCCTAAAAGGCATAAATACGGAATTCGAAAGAGAGGAAGATAGGATATGAATATCGTCGATTCTTCCGGTTGGCTTGCATACTTCGCAGACGAACCGAATGCAAAACATTTCATAACTCCTTTGAAAGATACGGCGTCGCTTGTTATCCCATCGGTAACGATATACGAGGTCTTCAAGGTTGTTCTCAGGGAAACAAGTGAGAATGAGGCGCTTCAAGCAGCCGCTGCTATGCAAAAAGGAAGAGTTGTGGATCTAACAGCCATGCTGGCGATTGCAGCCTCAAAACTAAGTCTGGAACATAGTATTCCAATGGCAGACAGCATTATTCTTGCAACAGCGAAGGCATTCGATGCCGTAATCTGGACTCAGGATTCAGATTTTAAAAATATTGCCGGAGTGAAGTATTTTCCCAAAAAATAGCGAGCTGTGCGGGTAGGATTTACCGTGCGTTGTCAATGAGTTGATGGTTATGAAGGAGACGTTGTAGGGGCGGCTTTATGCCGCCCGCCAAATTGATTCGGGCGGGATAAACGCCCCTACGAGAACCAACCGATGAGATTAGATCATTCGGAAGGGCTCAGGAATTGCCTACCCGCACAGCTTGAACAATTTAGAAGAGCATCCCCGCGCATTTGTTCTCGCTTTCTCGGGAGCTTTCAGTTCCCACCAATATGGTAAGTGAAATCGCGAATGAAGATCGATTAAAGATATGGTGAAGTTGGGATGCAAAAATGCCAAGTTATTTTTTACCGAGCCCTAAGGAGGCGGAACAATGGGTATTGCCAGACCAGGAGAGTTGCATGGGATAAGCGGCTGTACGGGGCTTAAAAGAGCCCAAAAGAGTTCGCATGCAAACACGTTATGTGCGCTCACGAAGACGTTGTCACTCTTTTTTCTTGCCCTTTCATTGGGGACCACTTTGTGTTTTGCCCAAGAATGGGCCCCCTCACGGATTAAGGAAGTGACTCTATTTTCCAATCAGGCATTGATTCACAGGGAAGCAAACCTAAGGGTTCATGAAGGACTTAATAAGATCTTGCTGGCACTTGAAGCATTTCGTGTGGATCGAGACTCAATTTCGGCGAAAGTCTTTGGTAATGGGCAGGTTTTCAGCGTTCAATTCAAGGAGATCTATTTAAAAGAACCGGTCCAGGAAAAGATTCAAGTACTGCAACAAAAGATAATGGAGCTAAAAGAATCAAAAAGAGCCTTGTTGCACGAAAAGGATGTATTGAACAAGAAAGAACTGTTCCTGAATTCCGTGCTGAACTTTTCGCAAACCCAGGTTCCAAAAGATATAAAGACCAATTTTCCAAAGGTAGAGGATTTGGGGAATACTCTTTCATTCCTGGCCGCCAATTTCAGGAGTATCAACAAACAAAAACAGACTCTGGATGCCAGGATCAAGGAAATCGAAAAAGAAATTAGTGTTATGCAGAAGGAGTTGGCGTCTTTAATAAGACCCCATCAGAAAACGAAAAAAGTCATTGAGGTGCTATTTGACTCCAAAAAGGACCAGGAGATCAAAGTTGAGGCAAGTTATTTGACGCAAAATGCATCCTGGAAACCGGTTTATAAGACTACCGTTCCGCTGAATTTGGAAGAGGTCGATTTAGTGATGTTTTCAAAAATTCAGCAGAAAACAGGGGAGGATTGGAAAGACATAGAATTGAGCATTTCTAATGTCATTCCCTTAAAAGGGGTCGGTCTTCCCTCACCGTCAACCTGGACGCTGGACGTGCCGAGGCCGATGGTAAAGGGAATGGGGGCAAGAGGCCGGTTTGCGCTTCAGGAAGCGCCCGTAGGACCATCTGCTGTGGACAAGATGGAGACGCCGGCCGATCGTGAGGAGGCGTATAAAAAGGAGGCAAGTTTTGTCCAGGCTCAAAAAGAGGAACTACCTCTTTCGTTTGAATATAAAATGCCGCAAAATCTGAGCATAGAATCCAGGGACAAAGAGACGATGTTGCCCCTTTTTACGAAGACGTTGAAGGGGGATTTTTTTTACTATGCTGCTCCAAAAATGAACGCTTTAACTTTCTTGGCCTGTAACGTAAGTGCGGACAAAGAGTTGCTGAGCGGACCTTTGAACGTGTATTTTGGAAGTCGGTTTATCGGCAAAACCTTTTTGAGCGAGAAAAAACCCGGCAAAACTTTTAGTCTGAATTTAGGCGCGGACAGAGACGTCAAAGTGAAACGAGAAAAAACAAAGGACAAGATTAAAGAAACCTTTTTTGGAAAGATTGAAAGAGACACGGTAGTTCGACACATAGCTTTGAAAATATCTATGGAGAACATGAAAGATAGGCAGATAAAGATAAAGGTGTTGGACAGCATTCCGGTTTCGAGGACTGATAAGATTAAAGTCAAGGATATAAAAATCACCCCCGAGCCAAGCCAACGAAACTACCAGGACAAGGAAGGAGTCATGCTCTGGGAATTTGACCTTCAGCCAGGGGATGAGAAAGACATCAACCTGTCATTTGTGGTAATTTATCCCAAGGATTTGCGTTTGCCAGGTTTGTAAAGGGGGAGGCAATAATATGATGAAGCGCATTTGGTTACAGCTTATCAGGGCAGCAATATCCGCTCGTGAAATATTTTTGCTATGTTAATTGTTGGCAGATTTTAACATAAATTGAAGTTCGTAGCCCAATATCCGGGCATACTCATTTAAAGTATGAAGCGAAATGTGATTATCTTTTGCATTTTCAATCTTAGAAATGCTTTGCTGGCTGAGAGACCATTTCTCGGCGACTTCACGCTGGGTCAGTTTTAGTTTTTCTCTGGCTTCACGTAACCTAACAGCAATAAGTAGTTCGCCTTTTCTTTTTTCTACCGCTACGGTAAACCCCGGTTTCTCACGTTCTTTTTTGGCTATTAAACGGTTAAGATCATCCATTCTCGCCTCCTTATGCTCCTATGGCCCGACCCCCAAGGCCCAAGGCAAATGCATGGAAAAGATCATAAGTGCAGATTTGTAAATGATATCAAAACACACGGTACGGCGCCGGTCACCTGTGCCAAAAGCTGTCACTGAATTTCAAAAAATGCGCGGCCGCCTGGCAAGCGCAGAATGTCTTAAGTGCCCCGGGTTCGTTCCCTCTTCGGTATCCTCACCCGATACCTTGTTTGCTCCTTTGCTTTCGTTCGCTGGTCAGGTTAGAACACCCCTTCTCAGCGCCGGGACTACACCTTATCAGCTAACCTGCGCCCTTGACAGGATTCATTTACAAGAAGACAGTTGGCTCTCTCCAGTTTCCGAGCTACCCCTGCCCTTTACCCATAAGTATTGAGACATATTTTTATCCTTAATTAACAATTAGTTATTGACAATTGATTATTGATTATTTGTTTTATGTTTTTATATTTATGCCCCAAAAGCCAATAATAATCAATTGATAACTGTTAATTACTAATGGAGAGATAACTTATGGGTAAAGGGCAGAGCTACCCCTTTGAACACATGCCCTGGTCTCAGACCCCGGTGGTGTCCTGAATACTTGCCATAGCGCATTCAGGACTGCTGCCTTCCGCTGCATCCAAAGCGTCGGCTTTCTCCCGCTATGCGGGATTATCCAATGTCCACAAAACTATACCTGTCTGCGTGCGGACACGCACAGGCAGGCATTTTTCGGGGCTCAATACAGAGCCTGCATCCTTGATTCGTCCGGCTTCGGACTTCCATTCCGATTTCCCGTTCCGGCTTTGCCCGCAGACTTCACTACT
>JAYENE010000130.1:0-4387 GCA_034721935.1 Thermodesulfobacteriota bacterium | reverse complement strand
TTTATTTGGTCGTCGTTATTTCTTAACGCTCACTAACATGCTCAAACAGTCAGCCGTTTTAAATTTAACTGCCCGCCACATCAGGTTGTTGGCAGGTTACTTTTTGAGTTTGTAAATTTCTGACAATACAATAATACCATCAATTATGCATATTGTGTTCTGTTGTCAAGCCGGGATAGGTAATTATGCTTCCCTTTACTGATTAAAAAGAATGGGAGTATCACCAGTTTGTTAAAATTGGAATGATATCCCACAGCATCGTCATTTATCGGGCGGGATAAACCCGCCCCTACGGGTTACGCGCATCAAATTTCGTAGGGGCGGGTTTATCCCGCCCGAATAGAGTTTATGTTTTTGGCTTTAACAAATTGGTAATGCTCCCAAAAAGAATTTAGATTGACTTCTTAACTATACATATTAAACTTAAATTTTTTGAACCGCAAGCGCACCCGGAGGAAAACAGTATGGAAATCACACCCTTGATTCAGAAAATCAAAGCCCATCCACAATCAGCAAAGCTCGGCATGATACTGTGCCATGTCGGGGTAGTTCGAGACACCTCCCGGAATGGACGCCCCGTTTCCGGCTTAGACCTTACGGTGGAGCACCAGGAGCTGGAGTCAATCCTTGCTGAACAGAAAAAAAGGCCTGGCATTGTAGAAATATTGGCTCAGGTTCAGGAAGGCTCCCTTAAAGTCGGCGATGAGATGATGGTTCTTGTGGTGGGAGGAGATTTGCGGGACCATGTTATACCCGTCTTGTCAGACACTTTGACCGCCATTAAGAAACATGTCACTCGCAAAACAGAACATCTTATCCTAAAGTGACCGGTTCAAGGTTCAAAGGTTCACGGTTCAACGGTTCACGGTTTTAACCTCGGAACGTTGAACCTCTGAACCTTACTACACTAAAACCTGAGAGGCAATTGCGATGAAAGTTCGAACAAAGGTTTGGATCGATGATGACCATGCCAACATTCACCCATTTCGATGAACAGGGCCGAGTCCGCATGGTAGATGTATCTGACAAGCCCGTCACAGCACGGGAGGCAGTAGCCCAAGGCGTCATTACCATGCAACCAGAGACCTTTGATCTGATTAGCAAAGAGAAAATAAAAAAGGGTAATGTCCTGGAAACCGCACGCATTGCAGGGATTATGGCTGCAAAAAGGACTGCGGACATGATTCCGATGTGTCATCTGCTTCCGATCACTCACATAAAGGTTGACTTTTTTCCGCAACCTGACACCCACAGCATCCGCATAGAGGTAGTAGTCCGCGCGATAGACCGGACCGGCGTTGAAATGGAAGCCCTGACAGCGGTGTCGATCGTTGCCTTGACTATTTACGATATGTGTAAGTCGTATGATCGCGGCATGGCCATCTCAGATATTTGCCTGCTCAAAAAATCCGGGGGAAAAAGCGGCGCCTTTGTAAGGAAATCATCGTGAAGAACATCTTTACGTATAGTGTAGCCAAGTTTACGGCAGGCCGCTTTCGGCAAATTCAGGTGAAAGCCATTCAGGAAGTTCCCTTAACCATCTATCTTAATGGTCATGAGGTAGTTACCCTGCTGTGTATGGGAAACCACCCCAAATCTCTAACTGTAGGATTCTTAAAATCTGACGGGCTCATTACAGACTTGAAACAACTAAAGGATATCCACATTGAGAATGAGTCTGAAAGGCTTATAGCGCGCGTTGAGACATCTCATGATCCCTTAAAGCTCCAAGCCTTGGAGCGCTCTATTGCATCGACAACTGTTACTGCAAAACTGACCGTTACACCAGAGCAGATACTGCGGTTGGTGGCCGAACTCCACGAGCGCTCAACACTTTACATGGCAACCGGCGGATGCCATAATGCCTCGCTTGCCACACCAGAAAAAATACTTATTTTTCGTGAAGATATAGGCAGACACAACGCCATTGACATGATTTGCGGTCAATGCTTTTTAGATAGTATCCCCACCCAGGACAAACTCATCGTTTCTACCGGTCGTATTTCCTCAGAGATTCTCTTAAAAACCATTCGGCTGGGGGTTCCTATCCTTACAGCCGGCTCGGCTGCAACACAGTTTGCGATTGATCTTGCCAGAAAGACCAATATGACACTCATAGGACAGGCCCGGCAAGGACGCATGATCGTTTATAATCACGGAGGAAGAATAGCCGGCTTATGAACAATCTTAGGATTCCATAAAAGCGTATCGCAACACGTCTTGGGCTTGATCAGAAAACAATCGATTACCATTTAGGGAAAAAGGCAGAATTGCCTTTTTCCCTAAATACCGATTTATCGAAAGGTTTCACAGTCCCTCAAGTAGCTGAAAAGCATGCCTGCCCGCTCGTGCCCCAGGCCGCATCGCCTGTCCGCCATCGGTTACGCCTCAGGCAAATGCCGGGCTGGCTTGGCTGGCTGGCTCGCAGTGGCAGGAGGATATGTATCATCAGAAATTTGAAAACTCATTATGAGATTAACCAGAGCCGGCAGACAATTAAATTTAAGAACGGCTGAAACTCACGCATAAGTGAGCGTAAAGAAAGAACTTAGAACAATCCTTTTATAAAAAGCCTGCTAAACCCGACATTATCCGACTTATAGAAAATTGTATTGGGTAGTCGTTCTTTCTTAACGCTCACTAACACGGTCAAACAGTCAGCCGTTTTAAATTTAACTGCCCGCCGGCTCTGGTTGTCAACAGGTTGCTTTTGAGTTTTCAAATTTCTGATCATAGAATCTAATAAATTCTGAAGTGGACTCAGAATCGAAGCTTTCTTTCAGGGGATCATATGCTATGCCCCGCTAAATCAGTTTAACCTTGAACTTTGAACCGTGAAGGGTTATAAATAATCAAAGTAGGATTTGTCGAGAATTAAGACACGCCTCCTCAGAGTTGCGTTTTTCCTGATTATTCGCGTGCCGGGGCGAAGATTCGCGAAGACTGGTCCTGAAGGAAAAATCAACAAAACCCTTTGCGTAGCTTAGCGGTTCAACAAACTAACAAAACTACCAGCGTCCATTAAAGGAGGTATAGTGATGACTTTACAAGAAATCATAGCTGATATTCACGCTCTCAGTGAAGATTTAGAAGCTTATGAGCGGAAGTATGGCGTGCTTTCAGAGACGTTCTACGAATCGTACATAAGTGGTGAAGAGCCAGCAGATGATATTTGGGTATTGGACTGGGCCGATTGGGCTGGGGCATATAAAACTTTGCTTCGTCGTCAGGAACAATATCATTGCGCGATTCAGGCCTTGCGGGAACGCTCAGAGACGTTGGCAGGTATCATCGAAAGGACAGCTCGGCATGAACCCATTCCTGTCGCTTCGTAACTATGAGGAGTTTGTTTACACCCTCAAGCAACGGTTTCCTTCGGTTCAAGGGTCAACCTTAACTGTTGTGCCGCGGGGTAAACGCATGGCAATTGTACAAGGAGAGATTGCTTTCGCACAAGGGTATCGAATTACGCTCAAAGAGCGCCTGTCATTTGACGAAGGGCCAGTTGTAATTGAAGATTACGGATATGAGTTGTGGTGCTATGTGGACAAAATAGCCTGGTATGACGCTCAACCGCATATCGACGACGTAACTCTTGCCAGCACCCACCCTCACCACAAACACATTCTCCCTGATATTAAGCATCATCGCCTCCCTGCACCCGATATGAGTTTTACCCAACCCAATTTACCGGCCCTTATTCGAGAAATCGAGAAGTTGCTAAAGAAATGAATCAGACGGCAGCCACCACTTAGCAACAAAGCCCTCATAGTTACCGCCAGGGATATGAATCCGGAAACGGGGACGTCCTTAAATACTAAAATAACTTAAATCGGAAGTGTAGATATTTGATTATTTGTAACCGTTCACGGGTTCAGAGGTTCAAGGTTCAAAGGTTCAGGATTCGGAGGCTTAATGTTTGCTGAAAAAACCTGTCTGCCCTTTACCCGTAAGTGTTGAGACATATTTTTATCCTTAATTAACAATTAGTTATTAATCCGCCAGAGTGCTTTGGCGGAATTATTGATTATTTGTTTTATGTTTTATGTTTACGCCCAAAAAGGCAATAATAATAGTTAATAATCAATTGATAACTGTTAATTACTAATGAAGAGACAACTTATGGGTAAAGGGCAGAGGCAGGGTGCATTCTATGCACCATCAACGGCATACATATCATCTGAATGAATGAATGATAAAATATTTGATGGGCAAAATGGAATGTTTTTGGTGCGTGATTTGCGGTGATTTGCGGGACGTCCATAAATAAGTAAATAACTATCTTTGGGCTTGATTCTAATGTCGGCCAAGAATTGCATATCCAAAAGCTGTAGCTGTCAATTTCATGAATAAAACAGAGTCTTATAGAATAAACTACATTATTTGT
>JAYENE010000129.1:0-16705 GCA_034721935.1 Thermodesulfobacteriota bacterium | reverse complement strand
TTATTTGGTCGTCGTTATTTCTTAACGCTCACTAACATGCTCAAACAGTCAGCCGTTTTAAATTTAACTGCCCGCCACATCAGGTTGTTGGCAGGTTACTTTTTGAGTTTGTAAATTTCTGATAATAGTTAATAATCAATTAATAACTGTTAATTGTTAATGGAGAGATAACTTATGGGTAAAGAGCAGGGTTAGGCTGTAGACTGTTAGACTGAAGATATTTAAACTGTGATAGGCTACAGATTCTGCTTCGATCAATGCGCAAAAACTAACAGCCTTTAGCCTACAGCCTAAGCAACCTGAATATTGAAAGGAGATTATTTGTGCCGTTAATACCAATGGTTATAGAACAAAGCAGCAGAGGCGAACGGGCCTATGATATCTATTCAAGGCTTCTCAAGGATAGAATAATTTTCCTCGGTTCTCCCATGACTGATGAAATTGCAAATCTTTTGATAGCTCAGTTGCTGTTTCTTGAGTCTGAAGATCCTGACAAGGATATCAATTTTTATATTAATTCGCCGGGCGGAGTTGTAACAGCGGGTCTTGCTGTATATGACACGCTCCAGTACATTAAACCTGATATTGCCACGGTATGTATTGGCCAGGCCGCCAGCATGGGCGCACTTTTACTTTCTGCCGGCAGAAAAGGGAAACGATATTCCCTTCCCCACTCAAGGATTTTGATTCACCAGCCAATGGGCGGATTCCAGGGACAGGCCTCTGATATTGCGATCCAGGCCAAGGAAATCCTTCGTATGAAAGAAACTCTAAATAAGATACTGGTGTTGAACACAAATAAGGATATAGAGCAAATACGCATTGATACGGACCGCGATTTTTTTATGTCCAGTGAAGAAGCAAAAGAATACGGAATTATAGATCACGTGATCACTAACAGGGATGATTTGGATCAAATAAAAAAGGCGGAGGCATAAAATGGCAAAAAAAAAGGGTTCAAACAACAGCCTCTTCTGCTCATTTTGCGGCAAAAAACAGGCAGAAGTTGCAAAGTTGATCGCGGGGCCCGCAGTCTATATATGCGATGAATGCATACGATTGTGCAGCGAAATAATCGATGAAGAAACTGAAAAAGAGAGAACCGGCGTCGAGCAAAACTCTACTCCAAAAGAGATTAAAGAGATGCTTGACGATTACGTGATTGAACAGGACAGGGCAAAAAAAATTCTCGCCGTCGCTGTCTATAACCATTA
Organism: Thermodesulfobacteriota bacterium; assembly: GCA_034721935.1. Taxonomy (GTDB): domain Bacteria; phylum Desulfobacterota; class Desulfobacteria; order Desulfobacterales; family ETH-SRB1; genus Desulfaltia. The sequence continues at coordinate 15,491 of JAYENE010000129.1, read as the reverse complement.
CAAAAGGCTTGACACAGCGGTTGCTATGGGAGATGTCGAGATACAAAAAAGCAACATCATGATTATTGGACCAACCGGATGTGGCAAGACCTTACTGGCTCAAACCCTTGCCAGATTTTTAGATGTCCCGTTTACAATAGCTGATGCCACGAGTCTGACAGAAGCAGGCTATGTTGGTGAAGATGTTGAAAACATCATACTTTCTTTGCTCCAGAATGCCGATTATGATGTGGAAAAGGCTAAACGCGGTATTGTTTATATTGATGAGATCGATAAGATTGCGCTTAAATCGGACAACCCTTCCATTACACGGGATGTTTCAGGGGAAGGGGTGCAGCAGGCATTATTAAAAATTATTGAAGGGACTACCGCCAGTGTGCCTCCCAAAGGAGGAAGAAAGCATCCTCAACAGGATTTTGTCAAGGTCGATACCTCCAATATTCTTTTTATTTGCGGAGGAACCTTTAACGGTCTCGAAAAGATAATTCAGCAGCGTCTCGGATCCAAGGTTATGGGCTTTGGCGCCAATATCATCAAACAAAAGCAAAAAAAGATCGGTGAAACGCTACAGTTGATTCAACCTGAAGACCTGATCAAGTTTGGGTTGATTCCTGAATTTTTAGGTCGCCTGCCTGTCATAGCAACCCTTGACGAACTGAATGAATCTTCTTTGATTAAAATATTGCTGGAGCCTAAAAACGCCATGGTCAAGCAGTTTAAAAAGCTTTTTGAAATTGAGGATGTAACCCTGAAATTTACAGACAGCGCTCTTTCAGCCGTTGCAAATGAGGCTTTGAAGCAAAAATCCGGCGCTCGAGGGCTTCGATCTGTTCTGGAAAATTGCCTGCTGGATATAATGTATAAAATTCCTTCCATCAAAGATGTCAAAGAATGTGTTGTTGGTGAGGATGTGATTTTAAACAAGGAAGATCCTATTCTTTTGTATGAACAAACTAGAAAAAGGGCTTAAGCATAAATATTTATGATTAATTTACAAAAAATATTCAAAGATATTAAACCTGTATCGTCAAAGTTGATTCTCCCCCTGTTGCCTCTGAGAGATATTGTGGTCTTTCCTCACATGGTTGCGCCTCTATTTGTAGGACGCGCAAAGTCTGTACAGGCCCTTTCCAATGCAATGAATCATGACAAAAAAGTTTTTCTTGCCACCCAAAAAAAGATGGATATTAACAATCCTTGTCCGCAAGATATTTCTTTAATCGGCACTATTGGAGATGTGCTTCAACTTCTTCGGCTGCCTGATGGCACGGTAAAAGCATTGGTTGAGGGACAGACCAGGGCTCGTATTGTTCGTTTTGTTAAAAATGAAGACTTTTTCCTTGTAGAAATAGAACCTGTCATTGAAGCTGAAATATCAACTACGGAAAGTGTGGCTCTAAACAGAGCAGTTGTTCAAAGTTTTGACGAATATGCCAAACTAAACAAGAACATTTCAAAAAACCTGGTGGCCAATGCCGCTTCCATTTCAGATCCTTCACAATTAGCCGATACAGTGGCAACACATTTTTCTTTTAAAATAAATGATAAACAGCATTTACTGGAAATGATATCGCCCTCAAAACGGCTCTCCCTTCTCCTTAGCCTTATAAAGATGGAAATAGATATCTTCAGGATGGATCAAAAGATAAAGAAACGGGTTAAGAAACAAATGGAAAAGACCCAGAAGAAATATTATCTGAATGAACAGATACGTGCCATTAAAAAGGAGATGGGAGCTGAGGAAGACGCTGTTGATGATCTCCAGGACCTTGAAAAGCAGATCAAAAGAAAAAGAATGCCAAAAGAGGCTGCAGGCAAAGCCAGGCAGGAATTTAAAAAGCTCAAGATGATGATCCCGATGTCCGCCGAAGCAACGGTTGTTCGAAACTATATTGAATGGATAATTGACCTCCCCTGGTTTGAACGGAGCAAAGTGCGTAATGACATCCAAGAGGCTGAAAAAATTTTAGACGAGGATCATTACGGGCTGGAAAAACCCAAGGAACGTATACTGGAATATTTAGCCGTTCAATTGCTGGTTAAAAAGATAAGAGGGCCTATATTGTGCTTTGTCGGGCCACCCGGCGTAGGAAAGACCTCGCTGGCAAAATCTGTTTCACGGGCTACAGGAAGAAAATTTATACGACTATCACTTGGCGGTGTAAGGGATGAAGCTGAAATACGCGGACACAGGCGCACCTATATCGGCGCTATGCCAGGCAAAATAATTCAGTCATTAAAAAAAGCGGGTGTAAACAACCCGGTCTTTTGCCTTGACGAAATTGATAAAATGAGTATGGACTTCAGGGGAGATCCTTCTGCCGCACTTCTCGAGGTGCTTGATCCTGAACAAAATTTCAGCTTCAACGACCACTATCTTGATATGGATTACGATCTTTCAGACATACTTTTTATTACAACAGCCAATACACTTCCTGAGATACCCCTTCCCTTGCAGGACAGGATGGAAATAATACGCCTGGCAGGCTATACCGAGTATGAAAAGTATAATATTGCCAGGGAATTCCTTATTGCCAAACAGATTAAAATAAACGGTCTTGAAGGAAAAGATATCCAGTTTTCCAAGAATGCTATATTAACCATTGTAAATCGATATACTCGTGAATCAGGTGTTAGAAATTTAGAACGTGAGTTTGCTTCCATATGCCGGAAAATTGCCCGTAAAGTTGTAAGTAAAACCGTCAGCCAGTTAAATGTAACATCAAAATCTGTTTATAAATACTTAGGGTCCCCCCCTTTCAAACATGGTCAGCTTGAAGATAAGGATCAGATCGGCATTGTTACAGGACTTGCCTGGACACAGGTGGGAGGAGAACTCCTTTGCATTGAGACTCTGATTATGCCGGGAAAAGGAGAGCTGATTTTGACAGGTAAATTAGGCGATGTGATAAAAGAATCTGCCAGGGCGGCTGTAAGTTATGTCCGTTCACGAGCAAATCGTCTTATGATTGATAACAGGTTTTACAAAAAATTTGATATTCATATACATGTGCCGGAAGGAGCCATTCCCAAGGATGGACCTTCAGCAGGCATTTCAATATGCACATCTATTGTGTCGGCCATTCTCAAGAAACCCGTATATCGTGATATTGCCATGACTGGTGAAATCACCCTGCGTGGCCGGATTCTTTCCATTGGAGGATTAAAGGAAAAAATTTTGGCCGCTCATAGAGGAGGTATTAAAAAAGTTATTATCCCAAAAGAGAACGAAAAAGATATTAAGGACATACCACACTCTATATTAAAACAGATCGAAATTATATTAGTAGAGCACATGGATGATGTGTTAGCCAATGCTTTGATACTGAATGAGGGTGACACCCTGTTTAACGAAGATGATATATCCTATCAAATAATGGCCGAAAAACCGGAGGGCAGACCGGCTTTAATTTAATCTTGACATTATTTTATTATATTGTTAGTAATTCTTCTTCTCTACGAAAAAAACCACATGTCGGGAATCTTTAAGGTCTCATCAGGGCGGGTAGCTCAGTTGGGAGAGCATCGGCCTTACAAGCCGAGGGTCACAGGTTCAAGCCCTGTTCCGCCTACCAGAAATGGCCTATAGCCATTTACCTTTAGCTATTAGCTAGAGAAAAGCAAAGTTTTTCTTGGGGGGTGTAGCTCAGATTGGTTAGAGCGCCGGCCTGTCAAGCCGGAGGTCGCGAGTTCAAGTCTCGTCACTCCCGCCACAACCATCAAGGCTTTACAGCAAAACATATTTTATTTTATCTTTCAGAAGTACCAGAAGGGTCGGGTCTTCATTCTTGACAGAAGTGAAGAATGAAGACCTGACCCTTCTGCTTTTTGTTGTTATTCCTGCTTTTTTTAATTTATCGTAACTGCTCAGGTAGATAGGCTGAAGGAGTATTACCAGTTTGTTAAAATTGGAATGATATCCCACAGCATCGTCATTTATTGGGCGGGGTAAACCCGCCCCTACGAGTTTTGCAGTTTACAAATTAGATGTATTTTGGGGACGTTATGTTGCGAGTCTGATTATGTTGTGGGTTTTAGCCTTTAAAGTTCCTTTTACTTCTTCTTATTCCATTGTAACACTTTAGCTTTTTGAAAATAAATGCGCTTCAGGTATAATCAAATTTAAACCAGGGAAAACTCACGAATAAAAAATCGTAAAGAAAGAACTTGCGTAACTTCTCAATAAGTTGGGGTAGATCGCATTTTGCGACTATTCACTGGATTCCTGCTTTCGCAGGAATGACGGGTAGTTACATCCAAACGTCATTCCGGCGAAAGCCGGAATCCAGACATCTTACCCTGAGTTATTGAGAAGTTACGAACTTGCCATAACTATAAAGAAATAGTGGTAATTTAACCAAAGAATTAGACAAAAATGGCATTTTAAACCTAATTCTTTCTTATTAACGATTTCTAATTCCTTCAAACAGTTTCCTGCTTTAAATCTGATCACACCCGAAGCTTGATTTCAGATGGTTTGTTGCATAACGCTAAAGTATTACATTCCATTTAGTTCTTTTAATTCCTCTGGGTGTGGTGTATTCTTCAATGATTGAAGCGCTACAAACTACAGCAGTGACCGCAAGCAAAAGTCCCATGAGGCGTGTAATTACGAAATAAAAGACAAAATAAACACTAAGTCAGCAAGAATAAATAACTCATACACCTTGCTTGTCCTTTTGCTTGTTTTCTGTGTTGTGTCAAAGCTTACATAACTCGTTATGCGCGCTTCAACACGCCTTGAAAACAAACAAAATTACGGCGCAATCTGTATAACTTATTTATTCTTGATTTCTAAGGGCATGCTTAATAATTGCTATAAACAATAAGGGCATGCCAATGGGGATGTCAGGCCGCTGCTGCCACACAAGAACAGCAGTTATGGCGCCAGGCTCTGCAAGCATGGGGGTTGCATTGAAGGTTAGTGGTCTGAAAGACTAAAGGGCGACTCCCCACTTTCACCAAAAAGCAGTTTGCAGGTCAGCGTAAGCGCTGAAGGACTATTAGAATTGGCTGAACAGCATCACATTATCAGAAGTCGTCAGTCGAGAATCTCTCCACTTTTGCTTTTTCTTTAAGTTTCTCAACATATAAAGTCACTTCTTTCTGTATTTTTTCTCGCTTTAGATGTTGTTGAAGTTTGTCTTTGACGTCTTTGTAAGGGATTGTGGTTTCAGGTTTTTTGCCAATAACCTTAATCAGGTGATATCCAAACCTGGTTTCTACGATATCGCTGACTGCACCCGGTTTTAAAGCAAAAGCAACTTGTTCAAAAGCTGGCGCCATTTGTCCATGTTGAAAGTAGCCTAAGTCGCCGCCCTTGGCCTTACTGGGACATTGGGAAAACTCTTTGGCAAGCGCCGCAAAATCTTCACCTTTTTGCAATCTCTTCCGGATCTTTTCAATCTTCTTGCGTGCTTGTGCTTTTTGAGATTCATCCGCCTTAGAACCAATCTTGATCAAAATGTGGCGGGCCTGAACCTGTTCGGGTTGCTTGAAATACTCAGGGTTGCTTTCATAGTAGGCCTTGCTTTTCTTGTCGGAAATCGTAACCTTCTGAACAAATTGCTTATCAATGAATTCTTTTATAGCCATATTCCGTTCAAGCTGAGCTTTTATGGCAGCTTCAGATAGATTATTCTTACTCAAGACCTTGTTAAATTCCGCTTCACTGGGAAAACGTTTTTTCAGCATTGCCAACTGGTTATTGATTTCCGCTTGGTCAACTTTGATTCCGTGCTTTTGACTCGTCTGATAGAGCAACTCACGGCCAATAAGACTTTCGAGGACATCCTTCTTGATTTCTGACAACCGGGTACCGGATATTGGTTGTCCCGGACGGGCAAAGCGCTGTCTGGCACGGCTGATCTCCGCGTCAAAATCCGTCCGGCTGATCTCTACTCCGTTCACCACCGCAACTGTATCCTTTGAAGGCTCCTTTTGCCCTGCCAGCAAAGTTGGCGAAGCAAGCAATAGCAGAGCTAATGTCATTACCAGCGCTCCGAAATATCTTCCATATTCTGAATGCATTTAAATTTCTCCTTCTAAATCCTGTGCTGTGGTAAGAATACTGCGGTTATGCAATCGCAGACGACTCGATATCGAAAGTCAATGAAAATATGAAAATAAAGCAAAACGAAATGGGGTCATTCTGCTCTTGACTCTTGTTAACATTGTTAGCCACCCTATCCGCACGTTTCTTAAGGGTTGAATATGTCAGTATCTGTTTTCTTCGTTTAATTAAATCTTTTCCGGAAAATTCAAATTTTGGTATGATGCACCCTTCTCAAAAGTGCCCTGATAATCTAATGCCAGAGGCAAAACCGGTCAAAAATCCGGTCTTGTCGGGAGCGCTACCCTATCCCCAGGCACGCGTGTTATTGTTATGCAGCTCTTGCTATCCGCCTGACAGTCTCCCAGTCTTTTGAGTCATTAGCTGCATGCCAAAGGTCGTAGTTTTTTTGCAGGTTCAGCCAAAAGTCGGGGCTTGTGTCAAAAGCACGTGATAGCCGCAAGGCCATGTCAGGCGTGATAGAGCCACGTTCGTTAACAATTTTAGTCGCTGTTTTCCGTGACACACCAAGTGTTTTGGCTAAATCCGTTGTGGAAATTGACAGAGTTTTTAAATAATTTCTTTTTATTATACCTCCCGGATGAGCAGGAGGTCTCTTACGCGTCCTCATAGTGCCACCTCAAATATAGTAAAAATTAATGATAATCCTCGTAGTTTACACCGTAAGCGTCACCGTCTTCAAATTTGAATGTTATCCGCCAATTTTCAGACACCTTGACAGCCCATCGGCCTTCTTTTTTCGGTTCTAACAAGTGCAGGTCGTAACCCGGTTGATTTATGTCTTTAATAATAGTCGCTGCCTCAAGTACATCCAGTATGTCAGCTATCCTGACGGCATGTTTTGGCTGGATGCTCTTTTTTGTTCCATCATAATGAAATCTTTTCAGTCCTTTATGTGTAAAAGACTTAATCATAATTAATTTTGTAACTCTTTAGGTTCACATGTCAAGCTTTATTTTTTTCTGCTATCTTGTTAAGATTAATCACTTTGTCATTCTGTTGTACAGCCTGATTAACAATATCCCCTGTAAGTTTAGAGGCTTTCTTTAAGATTTCATCCATGAGATGAGCGTATCGCTATGTCATTCGCGGGTCTTTATGGGTATATATCAGGGCCGCCTTTAGGGTCTCTAATATGAAGAAAGCCGCGCTCAAATTCAATATCCTTCCACTTCAGCTTAAAAAGTTCGCCTCATATCATTCCTGTAAAGAGAGCAAGCTTTATGAGATTTGCGGTCTGAATGTTTATATCCTGTTCTAAGACGACGCATAAACACCTCTTTTCAAGTTCTTAATCTTGCCCTGTTTCTTAGCTTTGTAGATACAATTTCGTATCTGTTTATCATCAAGGTCTGTTTTTTCTCTAATCCTGCCGAGAGTAACACCTTTTTTGGTCCTCCTGATAATGCCGACAACCGTGTCAAATAGAGTTTCTACTTTAACTTTGGCTTTTCCCCTGAAAACACCTTTTTTTGCCGCGGTTTTCTTCGCAGATATGTCTTTAATTTTATTAGACGTAAGGTCAGGCGATTTTTTCTTTTTTATTGATTTTTTTGTAACTCCAGCGCTTTTTTTAATGGAAACAATTGGATCTTCCATATCAATACCGAACACATCCGCGAGATCCGATTCTGCAATAACCCTTTTTGTTTTCTTTTTGGCCTTTTCGAGCAGCTTGCGGGTTTTATCTTCCACAACCCCTGTTATTAGATCTTTCATCCTGACTTTTCTGAGTTTGAAAAACAGACCCGGGTCTTCATCAAGCCTTGCGCCTATGCCATACAATGTGGCAGCCACATGTTTGCACATATATGCCCAGTCAGGACAACTGCAAGAAAATTCTATTTCCTCTGGCGACGGAAACAGGCCCTTGCCTCGCGCCATAAAGATTTCACCAAGCGCTTTTGGAAATTTTCCGGCCAAAAGCTTCTGCATTGAATTCAGTTTACCCCCGCAAGAGGCCTTTATTTCCTGCCAGATATTATTGTCAATCGCTTTTATTTTAATGCTTACTGAATAAGGTTTTGATCTCGTGCCATGAACCAGGGCTTCGACCTTTCCTGAATCTATCTGAAGATCAAGCACCGCTCCGTGACGAACATAGCTTCGTCCCCTGCCGATTCGATTGCTGTAATCTGCATACCGTTCAAGATTACGATTCCATGACTTGCCCCACCATGTCCTGGCGATAGCGCTTCCTTCAATGACAACCGGTTTGATATTATGATTTTTCTTTTTAAGCTGTTTCAGCTTTCTGGCTGCTTTTGCTTTCTTTTCCGCAACAGATACATAACGCGGATAATAATTCCAATAGCTCATAACGACCTCCTGCTTCCGTAATAGTTCAGCCACTAAGTCACAAAGGCGCCAACGATTATATTATAATTTGGGAATTTAGGGATTTAGGGATTCCGGATTGAAGGATATTGTCACTTTTAATTCCTCAATTCCTAATCCTTTGCTTCTTTGCGTGAGATTGTTTTTTCATTCAACGTTGGACGTTGGATGTTCGATGTTCGATGTTCGTCTTTTAATCCCTCAATCCCTCAATTCCCAAATTCCTAAATTCCTGCTTCCTTTACAACGACAATTTAAAAATATCCATTAATTCATTGTCTTTCATTTCAGTTATCCATGCATCGCCGGCGCTGCCGATAACGTCTTGCGATAACTTTGATTTTTCTTCAAGCATCATGTCAATCCTCTCTTCCACAGTGCCTTTGGTTAAAAACTTGTGCACAATAACATTTTTCTTCTGACCAATCCTGAATACCCGATCTGTTGCCTGGTTTTCCACAGCAGGATTCCACCACCGGTCAAAATGAATCACATGGTTTGCTGCTGTCAGGTTTAACCCTACACCGCCGGCCTTTAAAGACAAAACCATAAACGGAACATAGCTTTTGCTCTGGAATTGCTCAATAATCTTCTTTCTCTTTCCCACTGCCACGCTACCGTGCAGAATCAACCCTTCTCTATTAAAGATGTTTTCCAAAAAGTTGCAAAGCGGCTCTGTTATTTCCTTGAACTGGGTAAAGACCAGAACCTTTTCTCTTTTGTCATATATTGTCTCGCAAATTTCACGAAGTCTTAAAAACTTACCGCTCTCTTTTTCTTCAAATTCTCCTGTGCCAAGATATTGATCCGGATGATTACAGATCTGCTTGAACTTCATAAGGGAAGAAAGAATCAACCCCTTTCTTTTAATGCCTTGGGTTTCGACAATTGTCTGCTTTATCGTTTCAACTATATTATTATATAAAATGACCTGTTTTTTACTTAACGAAGCGTATGTTTTCATCTCAACCTTTTCAGGAAGATCGGAAATAACTGATTTGTCAGTCTTTAAACGTCTTAAAATATATGGACTGATGAGTTTGCGCAACCTTGAATAGCCGGAAGGATTATCTTTTAAGCCTTTTGAAAATTTCTTAAACTCTCTGGCATTTCCAAGCAGGCCTGGATTTAAAAAATCAAACAATGACCAGATGTCTGTCAGCCTGTTTTCGATAGGAGTTCCTGTCATTATGATCCTGTTATGAGAAGCAAGGTTTTTTATTGCTTTGGCCTGTTTTGTCCCGGGATTTTTAATGGCCTGAGCCTCATCCAGGATAATGTAGTTCCAGGAATAGGTTTGGAGCCATTTATACCTTTGAATCAAGGCATATGTTGTTATGACAAGATCAAATGCATCTAATGATTTTTTATCTTTTGATCCGTTGCTTTTCTTTAGACCTGCTCCGGGATGCGCAATATAAAATTTAATTTCAGGCGAGAATCGCTTAATTTCATTCTCCCAATTGGAAATAAGAGAGGCTGGAATTATCAGCAGGCTGGCCTTGTTTGGTTTTCCTGATGTCGTAAAATCGCTTTTTATTTTATTTAAAAATGCGAGCGCCTGAACTGTTTTGCCAAGACCCATATCATCCGCCAGACAGGCCCCGAACTGCAGTGAATGCAGGAAATAGAACCAGTTTAATCCTTTTTGCTGATATTTTCTCAGCTTTGCCTTAAATTTTTTGTCAGGCATTATTGAAGTAATTAGATCAGGATCGCGCAGTTTCTGAATAACCGATTTCAACCATTTGCCGTTTGAGATGTCGTGATCTATCTCCTGCGTGTTAATCCCTAACAATTTTTCAGGCATAAGCTGCATCCTGAAGGCATCCCTCAGTCTCAATCCATCATCGTCATCCATCATCGTTTTTGCTTTTTCATAAGCATCAAGGGTCTGTTTTAATTTTTCCTGATCCACGGCCACCCATCTGTTCTTTATAAAAGCAAGCCCTTCTGATTCATCTAATAATTGCCTTGCCTCCTTTTCTGTAATCTGCGTGTCGCCAAGAAATAACTGAGCATTGAAATTTAAGATTGCATCCATACCCACAAAAGAGGGTCTGGAATCGCCAACACTAAAATTCAGTCTCAGGCCCGAGCTTTTCCCTTTCCACCAGTTTGGCATTCTGCACAAAATGCCTGATTCTTCGTAAACAGGAATTTCTTTTAGAAAAGTAAACGCCTCCCCTGACGTCCATGCAAGAGGATGAAACAGTTCTCCGGTCTCAAGAAGATCTGCAATCAGCGGGCTTTTTCTTTCGGCTATATGCACTGTTGCAAGAAGTTCCAGAAGCTTGTCATTATCATTTTTATATTCCTGCAATGCGTATTTAAGCGGGAGATGTTTGGAGCGTCCCTGCCTGTTTAGCCTGGTAGAATAGGTTGCCATAAAAGCAAACGGATAATCATCGCTCTTGTTTTCCACAAGATGAAAAAAGACCCTCCCCACAAGCTGCACACTGGGACTGTAGGATTTGATAAAAGCTTCAACAGTTCCGTTATATGATTTGACAGCAAAGGTAAACGTACAGTTTAATTTTTTCCATACATCCTCAAGCAATTTCAGGTTTAAGTATTCTGAACCGATCATCAGCGGGGCCAGCTCTAAATGTTTTCTTAATTCATTTTCTTCAATTAAAAGCTTCACTTTATGACGCAGGATTTCCAGATCAGGAGTCTGGATCAATTTTTTTGTAAAAGCTCCGGTGAAACTTCGCCAGTAATCAAGAGAAAGTGAAAGTGAAACCTGATGATCGCAAAAGCCCAAAAAAAGGAGCCATGAATCGGCATCCCCAGTGAAACGTTTGTATATTCCTTCCTGTAACAGCCGGCTGTCTTTACTGACAGGATCCTGTGTATTTGCCCATTCCAGTTGCAGCAAACCGTTTGGCATGACAACAACGATTAGTTCCTGGTTCATCATTTCATGCATAGGTTATGCTCTCATTTCTCGTAACAATTTAGCTCAACCGGAACTGGTGTGATGCCTAAACCCCGTCAACCGGAATCAATGTGGTTAATAAAATCAATCTGTTATGCAAACCATCGCTAAGATATCAATATTTTAACAATGGTATTAAGAGCAAAAAATAGAACTTTTTTTATCTTGCCATAACTATCTGTAAAGCAAGGAATAAATGGCAAAATGAAGGTCATTTTACCACATCAGTTCCGGTTGACCCAACAATTTAGCCTTTTGAAAAAGAGTCTGGCAGGATTCCATGAACGGTTTCCTCATTTTAATATGTCACTTAAAGCGCTGTTAACATCTGGATATTGAAATTTAAAACTATATCTTGTAAGCTTATCCGGAATCAACCTCTGACTATTTAAAAGTGATGCCCCCAGTTCACCCATGATAAGCCGGATTATAAATGCAGGCGCAGGCATAAAAAAGGGTCTGCTTAGACCTAAATTGAGCGATTTTTGGCTCGATCTGCACTGATCTCTTGCGCATCAAGGATTCACGAAAATCCTCGACATATCCACGGGTATGCCTGCGGTTTTCGCAAATCCTTATGCATCAAGATCTCAGCACATTTCTTCCCCAAAAATCGCTCAACTTAGGTTAGAACATTTCCGAGAGTTTTAACAAAATCCATGTTTCTTACAGGTTCAGGAACACAGAAGTTCACAGGTCCTCTTATTTCCCGGTTTTGAAGAATGAAAAGAATTAATGAACTGAACCATAATATCCTTTGTAAGTAATCATATCTTTTATAACATACCCTCCTTTTCAAGAAGTTCAAGGATATCATCAATAATATACATTTTGATAATGTTATTTGAGTGAGGTTTATGCAAAGTGAGGATGTCCCCAAAACCTTAGGGTATATCGGCTCATTTTTGCCAATCGTAGTAAAGTTGCGCTAGGCAGCACACATGGCATGCACGTCAACATTTAGCTTCTTGCCTATTTTGTCTGACTCGACTTCCAGATCGAAGTGAGACTGAAGGTTAAGCCAGAACTGTGGTGAAGCGCTGAAGTACTTCGCAAGGCGAAGAGCAGTGTTTGCCGTTATGGCACGAGTGCCGTGTACAATCTCGTTAATCCGGCGTGCAGGTACACTAATGTCCTTCGCCAGTCGATACTGACTGATACCCATTGGCTTGAGGAATTCTTCGAGAAGAATTTCTCCGGGATGTACGGGGGAAAGCTTCTTCTTATTCATCCTGTATCTCCTTAATGATAATCAACAATTTCAACATTGTTGGCATGCCCTGCATGCCATTTAAAACAAATTCGCCATTGCTTATTGATGCGGATGCTATGTTGTCCCTCTCGTTTTCCTTTTAATGCTTCAAGCTGGTTGTTCGGAGGAACTCTCAATTCATTTAATTCCGTGGCAGCATCCAGCATCCATAGTTTCCGCATAGCCGTTTTTTGAATCGACTGAGGCAACTCTCTCGATGGCTGCCTATGAAAGAGCTTCTGTGTCTCTTTGCATTTAAATGATTCAATCATGAGGCTATATTAACGCAACACATTACTAACGTCAAGCGTTATTATGGGAATATTCTTGCTGGCCAAGCATTGATTAAAGGTTTCCTTCGCTGCTCTGGCAGCCTTAAATTCTTCTTAACACTCCAATGCTGCTGCACCCTCACACCAAGGCATATCCCCTGATGTTAAAAAACCCGCCGGCAAAATCAACAGGTCTCTGGTTTCCAATAGCTCATAAAATTAGACAAAATATATGTCTGCAATCTTCGCAAAAAACCAAAAATAAAATGAGAAACGCATAAAATCATGAGCTTTGTATGCCCCCTGATTTTTCTCTTGACTAATGGCAATCAATTGTCTACATTTTTGTAGAAAGACGGGGGTATTTTATGGCTCAGGCTCACACACAAATATCAGCTTATATTTCGGTAGAAAGTAAAGATCTCGTGGAACGGTATGTTCGGGCGCGCGGTATCAAGAAAGGATTTCTGATCGAATCCGCATTACTGCATCATCTTCAGGCCCTTGAACAATTGCCTGCTGATGTAATTATCCCGCCACGCCTTGTTGTCAGCCGGAAATCAGGGGAGGCAATTCTGGAACAGCTTGAGAAGCCGGCTGAACCTACTGATGCCATGAAAGCGCTGTTTGAGGATGATTGAGATTCGGATTCTCAAACCATCGGACGATCGAACCAGTTTCCGGTCAGGTAATGCCGACCTTGATCGTTTTTTTGCCAGGTATGCAGGTCAAAATCAGTTCCGGCATCATATCGGAACAACTTATGTCGCCGTTGAAGATGATCTAATCAAAGGGTTCGTAACAGTTTCTGCTTCCCGCATCGAAATAGATCAATTTCCTGATTCCCGGAAAAAGCGGTTACCAGGATATCCATTGCCTGTTTTACGTTTAGCACGTCTGGCAGTTGATGAGTCCGCCCGGAGGCGCGGAATAGGATCGTTGCTGTTAAGGGTTGTATTTAATATAGCCTGCAATATGGGCAAGAAAGTAGAATGCGTAGGAGTAGTCGTGGACGCCAAACCTCATGCTGTCAGCTTCTATGAGCGATACGGCTTTATCAGGCTTGAGACACTGGAAGGTAATCTCGGTGACCGCCCTGAACCGATTCCAATGTTTCTTTCTCTCAAACAAACTATCGGTTAGTCCAATTATACCTCGGAAGGCCATCAATTGCGCTTTTTTCGGTGAGCAATAAACCAGAAAAAATACATGTCTGCGATTTCCGCAAAAGACCAAGAATAAAATAAGAAACGCATAAAATCATGGGCGTCCCGTTGTATGCTCCTGGAATATTTTTTCGGCTCTTCTCCACCGGTTCATCATGTGGTACCAGGCACCAGGATACTCTATTCTGAGTGGACGTGCCATGTCATAATTCGTAACATTTTACCGTGCAAGAGTCAAGGCAGACTTGACCCCAACTTTGAAACCCAATGCTGATTCTTAGGACGATTCATCTCTCTTCATCTTGTATAACGCTTTGTTATGGCCTGCTTTTCATCCAAAGAATCGCTCATAGTCGTCGTGGTTGCCTACCCAAAACCACGTTACAGTGTCTCCATCAAGAACCCCTAAAGCTCTGTACCCCTGTGACACACGCACTGCCCAAATATTCTCTGGTCGATTAATACATTTGAAGCGCAAAGACGGATGAAATGGGTTCTCTGACCATAAGCGATGAGCTTTCTTTGCCTGAGACTTGGTGTTCCGGCTTAAACTGCGATACTTTTCCCAGAAGGATGGTAGCGTCGCAGAATTCATAGAGCATCCTGGCTTAGTGGAACCGCCTTCCCCTCTTTGATTTCTTTTCGAGCTTTTCGAGCGGCGGCGACCAGTTTATTTTGTGATTTGGAAAAAGATTCGTTCCACTTTGTCTCTTCCAGAATATCCTCGATGTAATACCTCATGTGCTCGACAACCTGTTCCTGAAGTTCTTTTGGAATCGTTTCGAGTATCTTTATCATGGTCATAGTTGTTGCTGATTCCATTTCGTTTTTCCTTTTCTATATTATATATCATAAAATGATATCGTCATAATCTTGCTTTAGTTGGCCATAACGTAACGTATAGAGTTTTATCCGTTGTCCCGCCGTACAAGAATGCTGGAAAGTCCGGTTTGGCAGAAACAGTTTGAAAAGCTCGGACGATGCGCTTGCTCAGCGGGATGATGGATAAAACTTTGTTGGACTGTGCCGCTCTGGACAGCGGCTAATTACCTACCATTATCTATGGGGATTGTAAAGCTGTGATTCTGTATCAGAATATGTAAATTTTCGAGGTTTATCACTCTCATTGCTCTAAAATTTAGTTCATATAAACGAAAAAAGGCATCAGAATACCTAAATTTATTTGCATGTGGCATATTATAGCAATTTCAAGCCAAATACTGCCAGGTTTGGGCGCACCTCTCCTGTTGCTCTTCAATGAGTTTTAAAAAAGCTGCCCGGATGATTAATATAGCAGTACCTCAGTCTAAATCAGCATGGAGATTGCTACCCCGATGGATGCAAAATTTCATATCCACTGGGACCAGACCCTTCCGGTATCAAGCAAACCGAGCGCATTTTTCCTTTCCCGCAACAGGGCAAAGTGTAATGTCTTTGCCTGTGAGTTTTA
>JAYENE010000128.1:0-4389 GCA_034721935.1 Thermodesulfobacteriota bacterium | reverse complement strand
AGCTTTTTATAAAATGATTGCTCTAAGTTATTTCTTTACGCTCACTTACATGCGAGTTTCAGCCGTTCTTAAATTTAATTGTCCGCTGCCTCAGGTTGACCAGATAATGAGTTTGTAAATTTCTGAGTATTGTTGTTAGGTAAGTACTCACGTAGTCAGGCTGAAGCTGTTTAGACTGAAGGCTGAAGGGGTCAGAACTTTAAAATGCGCTTTTTCATAACAGTCTTCAGCCTTCAGCCTATCCACCCGAGTAGTTACATTTTCAGAATTACTGCTGCAGGATAAATTTAAGATGCATTCTATCAAGGTTATCACTACGGCAACAGAGATGCAGGAACATTCCAATCGTATGCGGAGTCTCGGCAAAACTGTTGCCTTTGTGCCGACTATGGGGTTTCTGCATAAAGGACACCTGTCGCTGATAAAGGAGGGACGCAAACTCGGAGATTATCTCGTTGTCAGCATTTTTGTAAATCCCTCCCAGTTTTCTCCAGGGGAAGATTTTGAATCATACCCAAGAAATTTTGACAACGATCTTAATCTATTGCAAAAAGAGGGGGTAGATGTAATTTTTTCTCCAGATAAAGATGAGCTTTATCAGGATGGCTTCCAAACATATGTAGAGCTGGAAAATCTTCCAAACCATCTTTGCGGAATTTCCAGGCCCATATTTTTTCGAGGGGTTGCGACAATTGTTGCAAAGCTGTTTAACATTGTAAGGCCGCATATTGCCATATTCGGTCAGAAAGATTACCAGCAGCTTGCAGTCATTCGCGGGATGGCGCGCGATCTGAATTTTGATATAAAAATTGTCGGATTTCCGACAGTAAGAGAGTCTGACGGTCTTGCCATGAGCTCAAGAAACAGTTATCTTACTTCTGAGCAGAGAATTAATGCTGTTTCTCTTTATAAATCGCTAAAACAATCTAAAAAACTTGTCGAAAGCGGAATTAAGGAGGCAAAAAGGATCATTGATGCGGCATATGCTTTGATCAAATCACACCCGGAGACAGCGATAGATTATATCGCCATCTGTGATCCTGAAATCCTTGTTGATATGGAAACAATCGACAGGCCGGCATTGATGGCTCTTGCGGTGAGTATTGGCAAAACCCGCCTGATTGACAATATGATACTGAATCCAGAATAATAGTTCAGTTATAAACAAAGGAGATGCTTTATTATGAGCAAAAAACAATTTTTTTTTACTTCTGAATCTGTCACCGAGGGGCATCCGGACAAGGTAGCCGATGCGATATCTGATTCCATATTAGACGCAATTATTGAAAAGGATAAAAACTGCAGGGTAGCCTGCGAGACTCTTGTTACAACCGGCCTGGCCTTTATTGCAGGTGAAATTACAACTGATTGTTATGTTGATATTCCCGAGGTTGTCAGGGATACAATACGTGAAATAGGATACCATTCATCACAGATGGGCTTTGACTGGCAGACCTGCTCAGTAGTTACCAGCATCGACCATCAATCGCCTGACATTGCTCAGGGGGTAAATGCCGGCAATGGCCTGTTCAAGGAGCAAGGCGCAGGAGATCAGGGGCTTATGTTCGGCTTTGCCTCTGATGAGACTCCTGAATTAATGCCCATGCCTATAATATATGCCCATAAATTATGCCAACGTCTTACAAAAGTACGAAAGAACGGATCTCTTGATTTCCTGAGGCCTGATGGCAAGTCCCAGGTAACGATAGAGTATGAAAACGGCGTGCCGAAACGTGTTGATAATGTAGTAATCGCCGCGCAGCATAAACCGGATGTTACATATGAAGATTTGAGAGAAGCTATTATAGATGAAGTCATAAAGAAGGTTATACCAAAAAAGATGACCGATGGTGACACCAGTTATTTTATAAATGCTACAGGCAGGTTTGTAATCGGCGGCCCAATGGGAGACTGCGGTCTTACTGGACGCAAGATTATTGTTGACACTTACGGAGGACAGGGGAGTCATGGAGGAGGATGCTATTCCGGCAAAGACCCTTCAAAGGTTGATCGTAGCGCTTCATACATGGCCAGACACATTGCAAAAAACGTCGTTGCAGCCGGCATTGCAAAAAAATGCGAGGTGCAGATAGCTTACGCAATAGGTGTGGCAGAACCTGTGTCTGTTATGGTATCTCTTATGGGAACCGGAGTCATACCAAAAAAGAGGGTTAAAGAGATAATCCTTGAGCTTTTTGATCTAAGACCTGCCTCAATAATCGAATATCTCGATCTCCTGCGACCCATCTTTCGCAAGACTTCAGCATATGGGCATTTTGGTCGCAACGAACCTGAGTTTACATGGGAAAAAACAAATATGGCAGATATTATAAGGGAAAAAGCCGGATTGTAACCCGTGGCCGGAGATCAGAGGTCAGAGATCAGAGGTCGGAGGTCGGAGGTCGGAAGTCAGAGATCAGAGGTCAGAGGTCAGAAGTCGGAGGTCAGAGAACCAGGAACCAGGAACGAGCAACGAGCAACGAGTAACCAGTAACCAGTAACGAGCAACCAGTAACCTTGAACTAAGGAGAATAATAAAATGTCTGTTTTAAAAGCAATAAAGGATACAAAGGGGTTTTTAGAGATTGATCCCTCCCTTCCATATAAGGTGGCCGATATTTCGCTTGCAGATTTCGGATTCAGAGAGATGAAACTTGCAGAAAATGAAATGCCCGGCCTTATGGCGGTTCGGAAAAAATACGGTCCTGAAAAACCGCTAAATGGAATGAAGATCATGGGAAGTCTCCATACGACCATTCAGACCGCCATGCTTATTGCAACGCTCAAGGAGCTTGGAGCCGACCTGCGCTGGGCTACGTGCAACATCTTTTCAACACAGGATCATGCGGCGGCTGCAATTGCCAAAGCAGGACTTGCGGCAGTCTATGCATGGAAAGGCGAAACTCTCGAAGAATTCTGGTGGTGTACGGAACAGGCCCTTACATGGCCCGACGGCAGCGGTCCGGATCTTATTGTTGATGATGGCGGAGACGCTACTCTATATGTGCATCAGGGCGTAAAAATAGAAAACGACCCTGCCCTTTTAGATAAGGCTTATGACAGCCATGACATGCAATGTCTTATAGCCCGCCTGAAGGTGAGTTATGAACGGGATTCCAGACGCTGGACAAAAATCGCATCAAAAATCAGAGGCGTTTCCGAAGAAACAACTACTGGTGTTCACAGACTTTACCACCTTGCAAAAAGCGGTGAGCTGCTTTTTCCGGCTTTTAATGTAAACGATTCGGTTACAAAATCAAAGTTTGACAACCTTTATGGATGTCAGGAATCGTTGGCAGATGGAATCAAGCGTGCCACAGATATTATGCTTGCCGGCAAAATCGTGGTTATATGCGGGTATGGTGATGTTGGCAAGGGATGCGCAAAATCGATGAGCGGATATGGAGCGCGTGTGCTTATTACTGAAATCGATCCAATATGTGCCCTGCAGGCTTCTATGGAAGGATATGAAGTTGTGACCATGGAGGATGCAGCGCCGATCGGGGATATCTTTGTTACCGCCACAGGATGCTACCATGTGATTACCGGCGAGCATATGGAACAGATGAAAAATGAAGCAATTGTCTGCAACATCGGCCATTTTGATAATGAAATTCAGATGACCCATCTGGATGATAATCCGGATTGTAAAAAAGACCAGATTAAACCACAGGTTGACAAGTGGACTCTTAAATCAGGGCGATCCATTATTGTACTTGCAGAAGGGAGGCTGGTAAACCTCGGATGCGCAACAGGCCATCCCAGCTTTGTAATGAGCAATAGTTTTACCAATCAATGTCTTGCGCAGATGGAGCTTGCGTCAAAGCAACACGAAAGAAAAGTATATACGCTTCCCAAAAAGCTTGACGAGGAGGTGGCCCGGCTTCATATTGGCAAACTTGGTGTAAAACTATCAAAACTCAACCAGTTCCAGGCCGACTACCTTGGCGTGCCAATTGATGGGCCATTTAAACCTGACTTTTACAGATATTAGAATTGAAACTCCTTAAGGTCCGTTCCTTTAATTTCCCCCTTTGAAGGGGGGGGGATTAAAGGCAATGTTTTTTCAGTGGGTTACACACCCTGTGCCCCCCCCTCAAGGGTGGAATTTAAAGGGTTTTTTCCTTAAGGAAATGGCGTTGAAGCTAAACTATCAATGCAATTGAAGCTTTCCTTATCAGGGGTAAGTTTGCCTGTGAAGCGAGGAGAAAGGATAGTACAAGAGAAAGGCTACAAACTTATCGAGCTTTAGGGGGAAACTGAAGAACAGAAATTTACAAACTCAAAAAGTAACCTGCCAACAACCTGATGTGGCGGGCAGTTAAATTTAAAACGGCTGACTGTTTGAGCATGTTAGTGAGCGTTAAGAAATAACGACGACCAAATAAA
>JAYENE010000127.1:0-4394 GCA_034721935.1 Thermodesulfobacteriota bacterium | reverse complement strand
GAGAGATTGATTGATACCAATATCCTTGTGTATGCATATGATACTTCTGAAGATACAAAACACAACATTGCCAAAGAGTTATTGAAGCAGATTTGGCGCGATGGAGCCCTGTAGGTTGGGTTGAATTTATGAAACCCAACAAATGAAACCGGATGGGACAACATATTTCCGGTGATCATATGCAAACAGAAAAAAAACAAAACCAAACACCACCGCATTGAATATGGCCCTGTGGCTTGACATGGCTTCGAAATGTTGGGTTTCGCTATGCTCAACCCAACCTACGAAACTCGAAATGATATCCTATGACAGAACATACATTCGATCGAGAAAAAACAATCCGCTACTGGCTTGAAGGTGCTTCCTATGATCTTGAAACCGGAAAAAGCCTTTTGGAATCAAAGAGGTTTCCTTATGCTCTCTTTTTTGGCCACCTTGCTCTCGAAAAGGCGTTGAAAGCTCTCGTTGTCAAGGAAAGCGGTGAACATGCTCCTTATAGTCATTCTCTTGTGATACTTGCCAAAAAGGCCAGCATTGAACTTACTGAAGATATGATCGATGATCTCGCAGAGTATACTGTATTCAACATTGAAACAAGGTATCCAGATGAAAAGAAAACCTTTTATGATCAATGCACTAAAGATTTTGCATATCAGAAGTTTTCCGAAATGGAGAAGCTTTATAAATGGTTGATTCAGAAGTCCGCCGGATAGTAAATTCATTCGTAAGAAACCTGATTAAAGAAGAAATAAAGGTTGAAAAGGTCCTTCTTTACGGCTCCTATGCTTCTGGGCTCTTTCATGAAAATAGTGATGTGGACCTAGCCATTATTTCATCTGATTTCGGAAAGAATAAATTTGAGGAGGGGAAACTCCTTTTGAGGATCGCGTGGCGAATTGATCCGAGGCTCAATCCGATACCTGTTTCCACTGAGGCGTTTGAAAAAGACACATGGGTACCTCTGATCAATGAGATAAGACAAAAGGGCATCGAACTGGAAAGAACATGGGCAGCAGCTTAAATATTAAGCCAGGTAGGTTGGAAAACATCAGGGTCACATCTTAAATATTAACTATACAGGAATTTATTGACAAATCGGCATCCTTCATTTTGAGGTAAAAGTAGTTGACACTTTTATTGGAGCTAAAAACTGTAAATTGTAGAAGAGGCTTCCAGCCTCTTGAATCAGCGGCAGGATGCCGCTGCCACTTTTCAGTCAAGTGTAAACTGCAAAATGAAGGATGCCGACAAATCAGGTCAAATTTTCTTCTAATCAGCTTAAAATTATATTGTATGACAGGGCATATCCAAACTCAGCGGTAGTTTAATGATCCTTTTGGTTTTCGCGGGTATTTTAGATAGGAGAATGTGCTAATGGGTGATGTAAGGGTTGCTGTGAAATTAGAAAATGATGGGGATTTGCTGCGTTATGAAGACGGGACAATACAGAGTCAGCACATGAACGGCACGAAGGCCGTTCACTATGGTGTTTGCCGGCGCTAGTCAGCAACTGCGGGTTGACTCCCTATTGGCTAGATTAGATTAAATTAAATTAAATTAAATCGTAAACACGCATGAAGGAGGTTTTGGAATGGAAGTTAAGAAAATTTTTAAGGTCAAACTCATTCTTGTGGTTTTCTTTTTTTTGATTATCTTTGGGATTGTGGGCAATCCTCGAGTTTCCCTGGCTGATATGTCAGTGGATTGGTATTGTCTTCAACACATTGAGGTTATGCAACTGACATTATCCAAGCTCAATAAGTCGCTAACACAATCGGAGTATGAAAACGAGTTGCAAGAGATATATGATTCGTATGAGACAACGGAAAATGAGTACATCTTATATATGGGAAAGCACAGTAAACAAGTTAATGCGTTTCTGAAATCTCATCCAGGCACAAAAAAGTGGATGGATAATCTATCTAAGCAGATAAATTCACTATTAGAATAGTATGTGATTGCCCGAGATAGCGATGGAATCTTAATTATTCAGAAGCCTGTGAACTCTGACCTTGTCCAGAGGACAGGGTTTTCTATATTAGAATTGAAATCCTGTCAAAAAAGTCCATGTGAAAGTGGCTAATTCAATCACTGTATTATGAAGAAATATAAATATATAGTAGTAATGTTTCTGGCATCTCTTTGCCTTTCTTGTTTATTCTTCAAGCTTTCTGCTGCTGAAAAAAATCCCTCAAATTCAGATCACCCTGACATAGAGTTTCAAGAGACAATTTATGATTTTGGAGCAGCAGGGCAACAGGAAGAGATTGTTCATGACTTCTTTTTCAAAAACGTTGGCGGGAAAACGTTAACGATAAAAGGTGTGAGAACTTGCTGTGGTTGCATTGCCAAATCCGTTTCAAACAAGACAATATTACCTGGTGAAAGTGGCTCAATAAAGGTCATTTTTGAAACGAGGAAGTATAGGGGAAGGCGAACAAAGAGTATTTTCGTGGAATCTGATGATCCTGGTGAACCGGAAATCGAACTCAAGATTTCCGGGATCATAAGAACTGAGATGGCGGTCATTCCGGAATTCCTGTATTTTGGGGATGTTGCAAAAGGAAAGGAGACTACTAAAGAACTTAAGCTCATTCAAATTGGTGAGAAAGAACTCAGGCTTGAGAAGGTTGACTTGAGCGCTGAATACTTATCGGCTCAGGTCTGTGAGTTAGTAGATGATCGCAATCGGGGATTTAAGATCAATGTCAGTTTGGGCACAAATACTCCCGTGGGAAAGCTTGCGGAGGTAATCACTCTGTATACTAATTTGAAAAGACGTCCCAGGATTGACGTTCCCATAGCGGGCAATATTTTGGGCAGAATTAGGGTGAAGCCACAGATGCTTTCTCTGGGTTGCTTAAAAAAGGGAGAAAAGGCTTCGCAAAAGATTGCGGTCATGAGCGCAGACGGAAAGGATTTTCAAATCATCAAGGTGGTTGCAAGTGTACCTTTTGTCTCCACGAAGGTTTCTAAAATAAACAAGGACAAAGGATTTGAGATTGCTATTAAAGCAGGCAAGAACGCCCCTGCTGGAAAAATTAAGGGCATCCAGGGGGACGCCCATGAAAATATGCATTTCATATCCTGTTGATGTATGCTATGTGATTATTTATACTAAGAAAAACAGAGTAAACCAAAATATCGAAATGTTGCTGATGCCCCCGTTCTTCTGCCAGCTATTCCACCCCTTTTTCACCCGCCCAGAATCTGGATTCTTCGAAACGTTTATCACCCCAGTGAAATACGCTTCGCTGTCATTGACATGTCCTGGTGAAATAGCTTTTAGATTTCACAGGATAAAAATTTCACGGGGTAAACAATCATTCCAGTTCCACACGTCCCATGTCCACAGTCCCCAGTTAAGTTCTTTGAATCTTTGAAGATCGTCTTTCCCTTCTAAGGCAATAGACCAGACAAGAGGTTCTGGCCACCTATGCTTTTCAGCTACTTGAGGGACTGTGAAACCTTTCGTCAGATCGGTATTTAGAACATTTGCCAATGTTGGCATTTTTTCTAAATGCTTCGATACAGTTCTTTGTATAATACCTAATCTGGTTCCGATCCTTTCTTGAGGGATACTATTCCGATGCATATAGAAAATTTTTAGATCCATTTCCAACTCGGTTGATGCTCTTAAATCAGCGATATAATTGTCAACTGCCTGCCTTGAACCACCGATTGCCTGCCCGATCTCAAAAGATGTCAAACAGGGATTGTTTTCATATGCCCGTCGGGCCGTCGTTCTGGCTTCATCTTCAGTTAACTGGAGAGGGCCTATTGCTTTTTTAGCCGCATAGAGAAGTGGATCCAAACCATCCTTTTATTGGCAGCCAGTTAGGGCGTTTCAACCCGGAACCTTGAACGTTGAACCGCTCAACCCAGGTATAATAATCAGGTTTAAATTGATGCAAAAGCGCAAGAACTAAGGTCAAAAAAGCAAAAGAAAAAACGCCGCTTAATCAGTCACAAGTATCTGAAGATTAATATAATACCTAAATTGAGCGATTTTTTTACTCGATCTGCGCCGATCTCTTGCGCATAAAGGCTTCGCAAAAATCCTCGACATATCCACGGGTATGCCTGCGGTTTTTCCAAATCCTTATGCATCAAGATCTCAGCGCATATCTTCGCAAAAAATCGCTCAACTTAGGTAATATCAGCTCAACCTGGAAATCAGAAATTTACAAACTCAAAAAGTAACCTGCCAACAACCTGATGTGGCGGGCAGTTAAATTTAAAACGGCTGACTGTTTGAGCATGTTAGCGAGCGTTAAGAAATAACGACGACCAAATAAAATTTTCTATGAGTCGGATAATGTCGGCTTTAGCAAGCTTTTTATAAAAGGATTGCTCTAAGTTATTTCTTTACGCTCACTTATGTGCGAGTTTCA
>JAYENE010000126.1:0-4419 GCA_034721935.1 Thermodesulfobacteriota bacterium | reverse complement strand
TAAATTGAGCGGTTTTTTACTCGATCTGCGCCGATCTCTTGCGCATAAAGGCTTCGCAAAAATCCTCGACATATCCACGGGTATGCCTGCGGTTTTTGCAAATCCTTATGCATCAAGATCTCAGCACGTATCTTCGCAAAAAATCGCCCAACTTAGGTTATATGTAACCATTATTGAAAAAGGAGTGTCCAGCTTTTTCGCTTCCCCATCCTTCCTGCCTTCCGCCTGGATCGAGCGTGGTTCTCGTCGCTTAAATTCTTAAAATGCATTTTAAAGCAATATATTTGAGAGGGAAATATCTTCACGTAGTTCAGACAAGAAGTTTGCTGTTAGGTTGTGAGGTGTTAGCACAAGATCTTGTGGTTTTCAAGAAACGTCGCAGTGCCTGAAAATGGATTAAAATCTATTGACTGGTATGGCCAAACATTGTATCTGGTAAGCCGTATCAATGATATGCTAAAGTTGATGTTCAGGTGTCGGTGGTTTAAGATCATGCATGAAACCTATAACGCGAAATCAAATTTAAAGAGAAAAGGCGAATGAATTTTTTTAAGAAGCTATTTCCGGAACGTCCTCCTGAAAGCGCTATGAAACTGGGACGTAATGATATTTGCTGGTGTGGAAGTGGTAGGAAATATAAGAAATGTCATTATGAATCGGACCATAAATACTTTTCAAAATTTTATGCCGCCTCCTGTAAAACCGCCTCTTGAAAGCGGTAAAGGAGGTGGGTCTCACCTTGTTACCATTCATTTAAATCCTTTGTGTGCAAGAATCGTTAAAGAAAAGAAGAAGGCAAATTAATATGGGAAACGTTCCCTTGTTACAGATTTTTCCATTTATAAATATTTTGTTGCCTATGGGTGCTATTTACAGGCGTCTCGGGTACAAGAGGGGTATAACAAAGGTTGACGAGCGCAAAAGGGAAGAGATAGAACGGCATATAGAATATGCGGCCTCTCTTGTCTCGCTGAAGGGGTCCGGTATTCGGGTTCCCCTGGAACGTGTGGACCCGCCGCTGATTGTCCTCAAGACTGGCGCTGATGTAAGAAGCGTGAAACTCGCGGGATTACTGAATGGATGCAAAGAGGCCCTCTTTATCGGGGCAACAGCCGGGAGCGCGATAATGGACGCCATACTGGGAGATACCGAAGGTGGTGACATGACTCGCGGTGTGGTCATCGATGCAGTGGCAAGTGAAATGACGGATGCGGCGCTTGACTGGATTATTGGATTTTTTAATCGCCTGCTTGCCAGGGAGAATGCCCGTCTCACCAAGAGACGCTTCTCTGCCGGGTATGGTGATTTTCTGCTTGAAAATCAAAAGATGATGTATGATATGCTGGAGCTTAACCGTATAGGAGTCACGATAAACGAAAACTTTATTCTCATGCCGGAAAAGTCTGTTACAGCAATAGTGGGGATTCTCGCGTAGAGACCTCGCGTAAAGGAGACAATGGTAAAGAAGATGCCACTGAAGAACAGGATCAGAGAGAAAATAATCATACTGGATGGCGCAACGGGTACTGAGCTGCAGAAAAGGGGAATGACCGCGGGTGTGTGCCCGGAGATCTGGTGTCTGGAGAATCCCGACATAATCAGAGATGTGCATGCCTGTTATCGAGATGCGGGTGCGGATATTGTTTACACGGCCACATTCGGGGCGAACCGCATCAAGCTGAGCCAGTATGGTTCTTACGATGCAGTTGAGATCAACAGGGAGCTTACACTGCTGGCAAGGCGCGCGGTGGGAGCGAATGTTCTCCTCGCGGGTGATATATGTTCCACAGGGCGATTTGTCAGGCCCTTCGGCGATCTGGATTTTGAGGAGGCCATTGATGTCTACAAAGATCAGGTAAAAGGACTTATGGAAGGTGGAGCCGATTTATTTGTCATAGAGACTATGATGGATATCCAGGAGACCAGGGCGGCCCTTATCGCCATAAAGGAGCTGACCGACAAATTTACAATTGTGACTATGACGTATGAAGAAAATGGCAGAACGCTGAACGGCACAGATCCCGTGACCGCCCTGATCACGTTGCAGAGTCTCGGCGCGGATGCCGTCGGCTGTAACTGCTCTACCGGGCCGGAAGAGATGACAGGGCTGATTGAGGCGATGAAACCCTGGGCCGCAATTCCATTGGTGGCAAAACCGAACGCGGGCATGCCGGAACTTGTCGACGGCAAGACCATGTTCAGTATGGGGGCGGACACATTCGCTTCATTTGGGGCGGACTTTGTCTCAAAGGGGGTCAATCTTATAGGCGGGTGTTGCGGGACAACCCCTGATCATATCCGAATGTTGAAGGAGAGCGTTGCCGGCAGAAAGCCAGTCTTACCGGTGAGAGATTCAATCAGCGCCGTAAGCTCTGCGAGGGCTTCAGCTATTTTCGAAGGGGAGAGACCTCTTTCAATTGTCGGGGAACGGATCAATCCAACGGGGAAGAAGGCGCTCCAGCAGGAACTCCTTGAAGGCAGGATGTCTATTGTGAGGACCATGGCGAAAGAACAGGAAAAACTGGGTGCGTCGCTTCTGGACGTCAATATGGGCATGCCTGGCATTGATGAAAAAGAGACAATGCTGGACGCAATCGGGAACCTTTCTGTAGCCTCGGACCTGCCCCTAATTATCGATTCCTCAAATATCGATGTGATGGAAGCGGCGCTCCGGTTATATCCGGGCCGCGCGCTTATTAACTCTATCTCCGGGGAGAGTGAGAAGCTAAACAGGCTCCTTCCTGTAGCCGCGAAATATGGGGCCATGTTTATACTTCTCCCGCTTGC
This sequence comes from Thermodesulfobacteriota bacterium, assembly GCA_034721935.1. GTDB lineage: Bacteria > Desulfobacterota > Desulfobacteria > Desulfobacterales > ETH-SRB1 > Desulfaltia. The sequence continues at coordinate 1,632 of JAYENE010000126.1, read as the reverse complement.
GGATGGCGATATCCCTGAAACAGCAGAGGAGAGGAAGAAGATTATAGAAGATGTGTTCAAAAAGGCCGCGGCTCTGGGTTTTACGAAGTCTGACATAGTCATTGATGGTCTTGTCATGGCCGCGTCGTCCAACTTTAAGGCGCCTGTGGAGACCCTGAAGACGATTGAATGGAGCAGCGATGTCTTCGGGGCCAATACGATTGCCGGCCTTTCCAATGTCTCTTTCGGTATGCCGGAGCGCAAGTGGCTGAACGCGGCTTTTCTTGCCATGGCCATGTCAAAGGGCCTGACTATGGCAATTGCCAATCCCGGGGTGGAGGAGTTGGTGAACACCAAATTGGCGGGTGACGTGCTTGCTGGCCGGGACATGGATGCCTCAAGGTATATAAGTCATTTTTCACAAATGCCCCCAAAGGTGAAACAGGAAGACGCCCCTTCTCACAAGGCGCCCGAAGACGAGGTGTTTCAGGCCATTCTTGAAGGGAACAGGGAAGACATAGAGCGACTGCTTTCCGTTGCGATGGACTCGGGGATGGATGCACAGAGAATGGTTGACGAAAGCATGATCCCCGCGATCACAGAAGTTGGCGCGCTGTTTGACAGGAGGGAATATTTTCTTCCCCAGTTGATAGCAAGCGCTGAAACGATGAAGAAGGGTATTGCCTTTCTTGTGCCATGGCTCGGGGATGGCAAGCTGGAGAACAAACAGAAGGGAGTTATCATCATCGCAACGGTAAAGGGGGATGTTCACGATATTGGAAAAAATATAGTAGCGCTGATGCTGAGGAATCACGGGTTTGAGGTGGTTGACCTGGGCAAGGATGTGTCTGCCGAGATTATTATACGGGAGGCCGCCCGGATCAAGCCCTCCGTTATCGGCCTGTCAGCCCTGATGACCACCACCATGGTAAACATGAAAGAGGTGATAGAACTTGCACAGAGGGAGTCTCTTGACTGTAAATTCATGGTGGGTGGAGCGGTGGTAACAAAGGCCTACGCGAAGTCGATTAGCGCTCATTATGCTAAAGACGGTGTGGAGGCAGTCAGGATAGTTGAGAAACTGAATACTTTTTCCACAGACTCATAGTAAATTCACTTAACACTTAACACCTAGCACTTAACACCTTAATTAACAGGGTTGTTTTAAAAGATGAATGTCCAACACCCGCCTGCCATGCATTACAAACGATGGTGATATGATCATTGTCACAGGGCCGACGCGCAGCGCAGGCGCTTGCGCCGCGTGGATACAAGGATATTCTACCAAGACTACTCAAAGGCATTGCGGGCAGGTCAAACGTCCAACGTCGAATAATGATGTCGCTCCACTCTTCAAATTATTTTAAAGCTGCGAGTCCACCCCTCTTGTTAGAGGGGATTTAGAAAAATTGTCTTCCTACCCCCGTTTCTTTTGTTTTTCATTCGATGTTCGATGTTCGTCTTTTAATCCGTTCGATGTCTCCTTTTCATTGACACGTTCCGAATTCAATGTTTTTATAATTTAACCTAAGTTGAGCGATTTATTGCGAAGATATGTGCCGAGATCTTGCGCATCAATGATTCGCGAAAATCCTCAACATATCCACAGGTATGCCTGTGGTTTTCGCAAACCCTTATGCATCAAGATCTCGG
>JAYENE010000125.1:0-44643 GCA_034721935.1 Thermodesulfobacteriota bacterium | reverse complement strand
AGCTTTTTATAAAAGGATTGCTCTAAGTTATTTCTTTACGCTCACTTATGTGCGAGTTTCAGCCGTTCTTAAATTTAATTGTCCGCTGCCTCAGGTTGACCAGATAATGAGTTTGTAAATTTCTGCTCACCCAGTAGAGAGGGAATTAAATAGATAATTATAAATGTATAAAAAGATGTCCGTCAGGGCTGTAAGAAGTGTTAAATGATTATAATAGCGCCTCTAACAGGCGGGAGAACTCATCTGACGTTAATTTTACGGGCGCCATTTGCGCGTTCTTGCGGACTTCTCTTGGATTTTTCAACCATTTTTTAAGGGGCTCGGAAGACCACTGATCCTTGTTGCCATAAGTTTTCGGATAATATTCTGAAAAAAGACCTGAGAGATTCGGACCTATATTCCCTTTCCCCATGCCCCCGAACCGGGCGGTCAGCGCCGTGTGGCAAGAACCGCAATGCTTCACAAAAACGCTCTCTTCATCCTGTTTTTCATCTTCAAAATGAATCACCAGCGGTATTTCTCCGGCTTCCGGTTCGGTTCGGGCGGCCTGGGCCAGGATGGCGTTAACTATCTCTATTATGTGCGTCTCTTTGAAACAAAAATCGGGCATGAAAAGCACAGGTGTCTTTATGGAATCGAAAAGCTTTTGCGGCCGTGCGGCAACGATTACCCTGTCAAGATTGGCGGCAAGGCGGTTCCCCTTTGTCCCAGTAACATGACATCTCCTGCAACCAAAAGTCTCAATAAGCTTCCTGCCCCGCTTCACCACCGGGCTGGGTTCCATCGTAAAGTCAGCGTATCTGGCCAGGATCAGGTCATGATGGGCAATCGAAACCCTGTCCGTCCCTGGGTTACCCCTGTGGCAGTCTACACATGCCCCTTTTTCCTCATAATGGGGCTCGTGGCATTTTAAGCAACCAGACCCGGCGGCCAGGGCGACAACGCTCTGCAAGAAAAAAATACCGGCAAGAATCGAGGAATTTAACCCAATAACCCACAAAAATCTGCGTAACCTGCCCGCTTGTGCCCCAGACCGCCTCGCCTGTGAATCCGTTAGGCTTGGCTGGCGGGCGAGCTCGCAGTGGCAGGCGGGTCTGCGTAATCTGTGGATTAAAGATTGAAAACAAATGCCCAATTTTCACCTCTGAAAAACATGGCGACAACCGTCAACACAAGGATCGCAAAAAAGATCATCATTGTCAGGATACTGATTGGCAACTGATCTTTCTGCAGCCACCTTGCTCTTTTGCATTCAGGACTACCAGGCAGGTAAGGGAGTAATAAAAAGTAGAGTCCAAGGAAGATAATAAGGTAAACCAGATAGTTAGAATAACTGACCAGCTCCTGGATCCACAGCAGAAACCATGCGGATTTAATGGGATTCGGCACACTTGCGATATCGGCCGGGCCATCAAGCGGCGCCAGGATGATAATCGCGAGAATCACTAAAAAGGCGACCAGCAAGCCCATGGAAATCGCTATGAGCCGGAAAAAAAATGGGGAACTTTGTATGTAGCCTTTCACAGGTATGGTAACACCCCCTTGTCGTGGCGAATTCGGTAGAAATGCAAAAAACAGAGTAACGCGATCGCCAAAGGGATAACCGCAATATGTAATGTGTAAAACCTGAGCAGGGACATTGCCTGCCCAATTTCGTCAGGGACTAAAAAATTCCGTATCATTTCTCCGAAAGGCACCGTACTAATCAGTTCCATGCCGGTGTGGGTTCCCCAGAATGCAAGTTGATCCATCGGAAGCAGATAACCGGCGTAGGCTTCAAAAACAGCGAAACAGAGGATGACAAAACCGATTACCCAGTTAAGCTCCCGCGGTTTTCTGTATGCCCCGGTGAGAATAACCCGCAACGTATGCAGGAAGATAAACACAAGGAAAGCGTGGGAAGCAAGCCGGTGGAGGCTCCTGACAAAACAGCCTCCGGTGACGGAAGACTCCAGAAACAGGATCGACTCGAAAGCCTTTTCAGGACACGGCTGATAATAAAAGAGTAAAAGCAGCCCGGAAACAATTAGCAGTATAAAGGCCGTAAAAGCAAGCCCGCCAAGACAAAAGGTATAGCTTATACTGAGATTCTTCTGGAGAATAAGCCTGGGAAAGATGTGTTCCAAAAAGTCTTTGAACAAAACTGCCTCAGCCCAGGACAACAATGAATTCACCGCGTTCTTCCACTGCAAGCTGTTTCAACGGACGATCTGCGGGTCCCTTGAAAACCGCTCCGTCCCTGCCGAAAACGCTGCCGTGGCACGGGCAAATCAGCTCCCTGGGAGTTACGTTGACGCTACACCCGAGATGGGTACACACAATGCTAAGGGCATAAATATCATCGCCCTCCCTTATGATAGCCACTCTCGATTTCCGGAAAACAAGGGCCCCGCCAGGGGGAATCTCTGCTTTTGCCACACGCAGCAAGGGTTTTTTCCGAGAAACCCGGGGAATCAGGAATTTCCAAACCAGTGAAACAGAAGCGATTACAAAAGCTACTGCCTTGATGAATCTTCGACGCGATCTACCAACCTTTTCCATTTTTTTACATAGGCTTTTGTATAAGCGGGACTTTTCGAGGACATACTGGCAAACCGCGAAGGCTCCATAAAAAACCCATTTATCACTTCCTGACCAGCCTGGTCCCAGAAGGAATTGAGGGCCATGCCGTCTATCTGCAACTGGTAAATCCTGTTTTCCTCTTTTTCCAGAATAAACCTGCGCGCGTTGTTATGACATCCATCGCACATGACGGTTCCCCTGCGTATTGTATGAGGGAAGAATGCCTTCCAGTACGCGGCCAGCAGCCGGTTTTCCTCCCCCGCAGGTTTCCCATCCCTGATATCGGAAAAGTAACTGATAAACTGCGGACGGATGGGACTGACTTTTCCGGTATTGTTAATTCCCAGAGGGGCTGGGTTCTGCATTCTAAGATAGGCGCTCTTAATATATTCGCTGCCGCTTTTTTGCTTAACCCTGAAGTATTTATTAGAGGGGCTGTTTACAAAACGGATGTAAAAGGTTCCATACTCCTGGGCAGCCCATGCTGAATGACAGGAATAACATTCCAAGTTTGTCAGATGGGCCGTAATGCCATGTTCAATCACATTATCATTCGGCTTGTGGCAGTCAACACATTTTTTCGACGATTTGCTCCCCGCGACAAGACTCTTCATTGAATGGCAATCGCCGCATTCCATTCCTTCCTCAGCATGTACATCAGGAAGCATCTTAAGGAAGGTCTCTCCTTTAAACAGATTCCCGCGCTGATAACGAACACTATCCTCCCGGGGGGCCATACCGAGATAGTCTGCTCCGACAAAGTACCCCTTATGGCAGCCAAGGCAACTGCTTTGCGCCGGCCTGGTGATGTTGTGGCTGTTTTCCCCGTGACAGTCCAGACAATCCCTGACATGGCAGGATTGACAGTTTTTTTGGTAAAAGGGCGGATCGGCCTTGCCAAAGGTCTGTTCCACGAACCGCCTTTCCCTTGCCCTGGTGGTCATCGCCTGATCAAACAGGGCATCGTAACCCTGGTGGCAGCTCACACAGCCGCGGGCTCGATTGTCACGGGATGCCGGATGACTAATCCTTTCCGCGTCATCCCCATGGCACGAAGAGCAGGGCAGGGCGGCATGCACCCCTTTGAGCGAGATATCGTGGCCGCGTGCCGGACTAACGGCTAACAGGCACAGGGCGATTGAGACAATCGTCAAGAACACGATAATCAAGCTCCTTTTGATATATTTTGTCTTTGGCATTATCGTGGCAAATTAGGCAGAGGTTAACAGTCAGCACATTCTTTACCTCTTTACTGTTTAAGGGTCGTGAATTTTCCCGTGTAATGGCAGAAAAGGGACTCACGCTCCCGCTCTTCATGGTAAGAAACCCATCAAGCGGCCTATCTTTCGATTTTTCGCAGATAAAGGTCGCTGTTATACTGCTGCCTTCCACAACATGCTGGCCAAAGCCTAAAAACGCGGGGTTGCCATGGCATTCGGTACAGCCCACGGCCTTGTTCCCTGTATTGTGTGAATAGAAGGGTGCAAATCGTAACTGGTTTTTGCCTTTGTATTCGGCGACATATTCCTTTTTGATGATCCTGCCCTTCTGATCAACCATTGTCACAAACGTCTGGCAACCCGGGGTCACCGGCGAAATTTTCCCGCGCTGGTTCACTGCCAGAGAGAACGGGTAAAGCATCCTGTAGTCCTCGGTTTCACTGAACAAGCCAGGAGTCTTAATACCCTTGATAAAATCCTTGCCATACCGGGACTGATCGTACCTGGTGTGACACCCGTAGCACTGGACCACGGTGCGCGAGTGGCAGGCATAGCATTCCATACGCTCATGACCTGCAATGGTGTGTTCCGGGGTGCCGGTGATGACCTTGCTTTCATGCAGCTTGCCGCTGCGCTTGCCCAGGACATAGATCTTTTCATCCTCGTAAAACACATTGGAGTACTTGCGCCCCCTGGCAGTCAGTATCATTTTCATGCCCGGCCGCACCTGCCTTTTGTAGCTTTTCGACTCCCTCACCGCTTCCTCGTTCTCCCGCGTAATCGCCTCAGCTTTTGGCCGCTCCGTGGCGCTGCCGTGACAATCTTCACACCTGATCTCCATCTGAAGGTACATGTTTTCATATGCATACCCGTCGCCCATGACGTCCCGTGAGGTATGGCAATCAATGCAATCCATCCCCTTGACATAGTGAATGTCGGGGGTGATATGAACCACGTTTCGCCCCCCGCTGATCAGCATAGGGCCCGGCATGCCGTTACGGGTCGGCACCATGGAATTGTTGCCATCGTTCAGACCCTCGTAGGAGAGAGCGATCCTGCCACTGCGATTATGGCAGCGAAAACAGACCCTGTTATCGGGCAAGGCAACGAGCTTATGGTCAGCCGAATACGGCCACTTACCTTTTACGGTAGAATCATTCCCTTCATAGGTGGCGGTGTCGTTGTAAGGAAAATGACAGGCCGCACAGCCGGACCCGTGGCAGGAGCTGTAGGACCGGTTCGATTCGATCCCCACATGGCACCGGGAGCAGAATTTGCGATAGAGTTCACCGGAAATATTATCCAGCTCGGTCACACTTTTGATTTCCAGGGGATTCCCGGCAGCGTCAGAAACCGCCTCGGGTCCGGCTCCGTATAATTTGCCGTTTGCGCCTTCCCATGTTGCCTGAATGTTCTTTATCATCCCGGTGTTTGTGTGCATCAGATTCCCCTTGATGCGTCCCAGTTGATACGGGTGACAACTGCCGCAGGATTGATCCCAGAACCGTGGATCTGCAGGATTTTTGGGGCCGAACATGGATTGGTGGGAAGCTTTCTTGTCTTTTTCCTTGGGGTTGCCCCCATGGCACGCAACACAGGAGGTGTGAACAGCCGAAGCCGGCTCCAGCCCCTTGTGACAGGACACACAGGTTGAATCGATTTTGCCTGCATAGTCGCAGCCACCAGAGCAAAAGATGAAAAGAGAAAAAATAAAAAGTTTTGATATTACCTTCTGCACAAATCAAAGGCTACCTCTGCCCTTTACCCATAAGTATTGAGACATATTTTTATCCTTAATTAACAATTAGTTATTGACAATTGATTATTTGTGGTTCAACCGGAACTGATGTGGTAAATCGACCCTCTTTTTGCCGTTTTTACGTTGTTTTACAGGTAGTTATGCCAAAATCAAAAAAGTGGCATTTTTTTACCCTTAATACCATCCTTAAGATATTGATATCTTAACAATGATTTGTGTAACAGATTGATTCTATTGACCACACTGATTCCGGTTGACGGGGTTCGGTGTCACACCAGTTCCGGTTGAGCCTTATTTGTTTTATGTTTTTATATTTATGCCCCAAAAGCCAATAATAATAGTTAATAATCAATTGATAACTGTTAATTACTAATGGAGAGATAACTTATGGGTAAAGGGCAGGGCTACCTAAAGTGAGCGGTTCAAGGTTCAAGGTTCAAAGGTTATAGCCTGCTTCACAAGGGTTCAGGGTTCACGGTTCAGAGTTCAGGGTTGACAACCTTTTAACTACTTGACTACTCAACGACTTGACCACTTGACTACTCGACTATATTGCATCTTTTCCTTTTTCTCCTGTGCGCACCCTGATGACTTCCTCTGTTGGGAGTACAAAAATTTTTCCATCCCCTATTTTGCCTGTATATGCAGCTTTCTTTATTGTTTCCACCACCTTATCGGCCAGCTCGGTTTCCGCAACTATTTCGATCTTGATTTTAGGGATGAAGTCCACCACATATTCGGCCCCGCGATAAACCTCCTTATGCCCTCTCTGCCGTCCATATCCCTTTACCTCTGAAATAGTCATTCCCTGGATGCCGATTTCATTTAAGGCTTCTTTGACATCATCCAGCTTGAAAGGTTTAATGATCGCTTCGATCTTTTTCATGTTAATAGCTCCTTTTTTGACAATTCAATTTTGATGAAATATTCACAGGCAAAGCAAGGGCATATTGTAACCGTTCACGGGTTCAGAGGTTCAAGGTTCAGAGGTTCAGGATAAAGCTATTAGCCATTAGCTCTTAGCTAAAGGCTAATCCGCCAGAGACCGTTGGCGGACTAACAGCTAATCGCTCATCTTAGGTTATAAAGAGGTTGAAAGGTTTACGCGCAACAAGTTAAGGCTGCAGCGCTAATCATTATCGGAGGAGCTGATGGCATGTGGCAGAAAAACATTTCCAACAACCAAATGCATCCGCAATGGTGTGCATCATCAGGCTATTGATTCCATGTATTCGGTGATTTTCCTGTATATAAGGGCTCGACAAAAAATAACTTCACATTTCAGACGCCGATGCATCCCGCCTGACTGCGTTGCGAAAATTCTGAATATGCTTGATATTCATGCTTTTTCGCGCCTTGTCAGCCGAGCGCCTCAACACCTGAAATTGCGAACTTATTTTTTGCCGAACCCTAAATATTAACGTTTTGAGAACTGAAAACGGGCCCTTGCGCCCTTTTGACCATATTTTTTTCTTTCTTTCACCCTGGGATCACGTTTGACAAAACCGGCCTTTTTCAGAACCTGCCTGAGTTCAGGGTTGGATAGTATTAACGCCTTTGTAATGCCGTGTCTGATTGCAGCGGCCTGTCCTGAAACGCCTCCGCCTTTAACACGCACCTTTATGTCAAATAACCCGATAGTATTGGTTAGAACAAGCGGCTGAGTCATAATTGATTTTGTCGATTCAATCTTGAGATAATCATCCACTGGACGATTATTAACGACAATTGCTCCCTTTCCGGGGATTAGCCATGTTCTGGCAATAGCGCTCTTTCGCTTTCCTGTTGCATAATAAACATTTTCTTTATTCATATACTGCTTCCTGATAATAATTAAATTTATTGTATAGGAATTTCCTTTCCGGAAACAACAAATATCAAATATCAAATAAATTACAATAACCAAAACCCGCCTGCCATCCGTCGGGCAGATTTGAAACTCCAAACATGTTTTGGTCATTGAATATTCAAGCTTGGGATTTATTTGTAATTTGATGCTTGTGATTTGGGATTTTATAAGTTCAAACTCACATTTCTGATTGAAAAATGTTAAATAGCCTCTGGTTGGTGAGCTATATGAGGATGTTTATCGCCTGCATAAACTTTCAACTTTTTAAACAGCTTGCTCCCAAGCCTGTTTTTAGGCAACATCCCCTTGACAGCAAAACGGATAACATCCTCAGGCCTCTTTTCCAATAGTTTCTTTGCAGTAATTGTCTTTAACCCTCCAATATAACCGCTATGCCGGTAATAGCATTTCTGGTCCAATTTTCTTCCGGTAAGAACAATTTTGTCAGCGTTTATGACTATAACCCAGTCACCGGTATCCACATGAGGTGTAAATAACGGATTGTGTTTACCCCTAAGACGTGAAGCTATCAAAGAAGCCAGCCTGCCGAGAACCATTCCTTTTGCATCAACAATACACCATTTACCCTTGTTATCTGACCGAGTCGCACTGTATGTATATTTTTTCACTCTATCTTTTCTCCCTAAAAAATGTTTCTTATAAATTTAAATATTATATTGTGTCAAGGATAAAAATCAGGTAAAATAATTTAAATTGACTACTATCTACTGAAATGGTTAGAAATAATTAAATGGATAATATATTTTCTGTACTAACACTCAATCTGCGCTTTGGCCTGGCAGATGACGGCCCAAACAGTTGGGATCACCGAAAAAAATGCTTTCCCTGTCTTTTCAAAAACCATAGCATAGACTTTATCGGTTTTCAGGAAGCAAACGATTTCCAAACAGATTTTCTCAATGATATCCTGCCTGAATTCAACTTTATTGGAAAGCGAAGCCCTGCTCCGTCCTTTTGGCAAAACAATATTATTTTCTATAAAAAAACCTGGGAATGCATCCATAATGAACACTTTTTTCTGAGCCCAACGCCAATGATACCCAGCCGTTCCCGGGAAAGTCGTTGGCCCAGGCAATGTACTATTGGAATGTTTAAAAATAATAACCGGATTTTGATATATATAAATACCCACTTTGATTTTGATGCCGCAGTCCAGACCAAAAGCGCCAAGCTGATTATGGAACGGCTATCACACCTGCCGCCTGAGCCGCCCATAATTCTCATGGGAGACTTTAATGCAACACCATCCTATCCATGCTACATGATATTCACAGGAGGGGATCAAAAATCAAAGGCGCCTGACCGGCTATATTTTAAAAACACTTTCAACAAGCCCTATCCGGGCACCCGTCATGGATTTACAGGAAATATTAACGGGGATCATATTGACTGGATTCTTTATCGCGGAGGGATTATTCCTCAGGAATGCAAAATAATATATGATACAATTGATGGGGTTTATCCGTCAGATCACTACCCTCTTTATGCAAAATTCAAATGGGAAAAGGATGAAATCTAAGAACCTCTCCATTTTATTTTGTTGGTTCCTATTTTGAAATACAATTTACCTGTTCACAAGGGGGAGGAGATTTGCCGCAGGATCAGGATTTTCAAACAAGCTCTTGGGCTCTCATTTGTGTGAAGAAACAACTAAGGAAGTTCAAATGATCATGCATTACGTTCACTGACAATATTATATTTAACGATTCCTTTATAAACTCCACATAACCAACCGCTAAATCCGGATTTGGTTTTGATGAGATACCAGGAACAAACTGGAGTATTATCCGTCGCTTCACTGATTATTTGAAATTCTACATCTCTATCTAATTGACCAATAATTTTACTGCTGGCAGAGTGGTCCTTTCGAATATTCATTCTGGTAAGTAGGACGTACCAATGACTCTTCTTTTTGAAAGACAACGGCATTGTTAGATCAGAAGCTTCCTTGTCCGGATAAAGTTTTATTAAAAAAACATCGGCGATTTCCTTGGAGCAGAGAAAAATGTTTTTATAGGCAATTAATGCCTCTTCTCTATTATTTTTTTTCAAATAAAGAATACCTGCCTGATAATAATAATCGGCGCTCAAAATATTTTTGCCGGCTTCTTTATAGGCCCGCCCAAGATTACGATGCGCTACAGGATTGCCAGGGGCAATCTCCAAAACCTTTTTAAGCACCGCAATCGCTTCATCAAACATCTCTTTCTCAAGGTAAACAACTCCTAAGGTATGATATGGAAGATCAAATTCAGAATCCAGAACAATGGCTTTTTTAAATTCCGCAATTGCTTCATCAAGCAGTTCTTTTTTATACAATGAAACTCCAAGGTCATGATGAATACGGACATCGTTGGGTTTTATAGTAAGGGCCTGTTTATATGTTTCGATCGCCTCATCCAACATGCCCATAATATTATAAATATAACCTAAGTTACTATAACTGGGCACATGGTTGGGATGGATATTGATAGTTTTTTTAAAGCAGCGAACAGCCTGCTCATAATTTTCTGCTTCAATGCTTTTAACTCCTTTGTTGAACCAGTCTTCTGCAGTTTCTTCTGCCAATCCTGCATCTGCAGGAAAGCACAAAAATAACAAAAATATTATTATATATTGTTTTAACATAATTAGTGTCTGTCCGAAAAGTAGTTTTTTTCAATACTGGCAATAGGTTCAGCTTATTTACCTATGTGAAAATTTGTGAAAAAGCTATTAGCTCTTAGCCCCGCGAATCCGCGGGGCTAAGAGTTTTGGTTTGAGAATAACATCCAACTGACTATAATTTCAGGTGTTTTGAGTTTTCGGACAGACACTAATTAATGGTCTTTATCCCTCAGATTACTACCCACTTTATGCAAAATTCAAATGGGTACATATACTCTTCTCTCCCAAACGGATCATATTATTTAGACAGGATAACAGGATAAACAAGATTATTTATTTCCTCTTAATCAATCCCGCGGAACGCGGGACCTAAATCCTGTAAAAACATATAATTACATACCAATTCGATCAGGCTTTAGAAAAGAACTGTATCAAAATTATTTTTTGGATTTAAATAATAGTTCGGTACCAAGGTTTGTCATCTTTGCTATTATACATTCAATACTCATTTGGCCGTTTATAGATTTGGAACGGGTTTGATCTGAAATATTTATTATTTTTCGGGTGATGAAAGTAACTGCACCCAATTCAAATAGGAAAAGGATTAAATGCTGAAGCACTCTCCATTTTATTTTGTTGGTTCCTGTTTCGAAATACAATTTATCTCGGCATTTAATATTCCACCGGCCTCAACAACAAGATTTTTACATACGACCCTGCCGCCACAGCTACCGGTAGAAAGTATTATAACCTCGTTTGATGCCTCTAATTCCCCGTCAAACTTTCCTCCTATGGTAATACTCGCCACCTTTGTATCCGCACAAATAACCCCTTCTTTAGCAACAATCACAGTTTCTCCGACAAGGCTCCCCTTCGCAGCCCCCTTTATTACCAATTTTCCTTTAGCAGAAATCGTGCCGTCAACTATCACCCCCTCATCAATGATAGAAATATTATCCGATTTGTTCCACACAATAGATCTCCTGCACAGTATATAATAGCCTGCTAATTATCATAAACCGTAACTATTCTGCCACTAACGCACTAAGATTATAAACTTTTTAAAGCAAACCTATGCCCAGCATATACCGCATCCACTGCTTTTCTTGCAATTCGTTCTTACGTTTCAGACCTGCAGACAGGTAAAGGGTAAAAAATCATATCCATCCCTGGCCCAGGCCTGCTCTATTGGCTTAAACGAGCTAATTCTCCAGTTCTCTCCGAGGCGTAGGCTCTACGAGCCGGAGGCCAACGAAAAATACAAGACATCCATCATCAGGTTATCGCATAGCACCAGGGCAGGCCTTTGTTTCTTAGCGACTTGGTGGCTACCTGACGTAACTATTCCAAAGCAGGTTCTTCAAGGTCAATGAATAATTCTCCTGCTTTTTGCTTTTTATATGTAACTATTACCTTATATTTTAGCCCCTTTTTATCCCGCGAATAATTCTTCCAGAGATCTTTGGCAGTATTAATTACATACCCCCTGTCCTCTCCCGTATTGTTGGCTGAATCACCCACAAAACCTTTAAAGTTTACAATCATATCCGAAGGATCTCCGGGACCGCCAATTACATCCACAAGTGTAAAAGTGTCGCCCTTTATCAGTTTTACATGATCATTATTCTTGTAAATCATTTGGTTGCCGTTAATTTTGGTTTTGAAAGAATGTACATAAGGTGTTAAAATTGATTTTTTTGAAATTGATACACCTTTAGCCATTTTTCGACGGCTTTCACCAAGCGCAACATAAACACTTCCACATGGAAAATAATCCTTTCTTGCAACAATCCTTGTTGGCCCCGTTATCCCGATTTTCTTGCGCATATCTCTTATGCTTCCGTAACCAATAACATCAGCGCTTAATCCTCGTTCATAGTTTGTCTCAATATGAGATATAATGATGATATCGCCGGAGTTAATATGAAGTGTCTCCTGGTTTTTAACAACAATCGGCAAAGAATCGTTTATAGATATAACCAGATAATCCAGCTCTGGTTTATCAAAGTTAAGACCCGGGGTCTCGGGAATAATATCAAATTTTTCCATAAAGGCATTTATTGCAAGGTTATGATGTCGCACTTTCAATTCTATAGGAAGCGATTTGCTTGTCTCAACGCCAAACGCCGGTATGCCGCATGTATATAAAGCATAATATGTAGCCGATTTGCGCTGTTCCTTATGCAAGGAATTTTTTTCAGCAGTTCTGTGATTGTTGAAACGAATATAATGAAGGGGATTTTTTATCTTCTTATTGATTTTATCGGTTACCCAGTTAGCCATAGCTCCAAGGTCGATGGTCTCTCCTGTTTCAGGATTAATATGGACTTCACAATCTGAGATAATCGACTGGCCGTATCTGCGTGGATTTCTATCAGGCCCTTCCCATTTGTCGGAATAGAAACCTGAGCCGTCGTGCAGATTGAGCAGACAATCACTTTGATTAATCATTTTTTTTAAGATTTCAACGATCTTGGTTTCATAATTATTTTTGCGATCCTCCGCAAACTTTCGATTCATATCATCATTTACCTTGCGCCGATACAAAACAATAGACTTAAAATTGGCCCTCGGGATTACGATAAGATTCCCTTTTGCCAAGCTGATATCAGCATAATGATCTGCTGAAAGGAAGCCTCCCGGCTCATCTCCCTGTATCCCTCCAATTAAAAGAAGTGTTTTTCCAGGCAGTTCACCATATATTTTGTATACATGAAGCTCATGATCGGTGCCTTCAAAAAAAACAGTATGTACCTTTTTTTGCGCGCAAACAACATCCGGCAGGATAGAAACAAGCATAATTGAAAAAAGAATGATTATGGTTTTGCACACCGGACAAGTTATGGATTGTCTCTTCCTCTGAAACAAAATTGAATCCTTTTAAAAATTGATGAATTATGACTCTAACCCTAAAGTATCCTCAGCCATGTTTGCAATTGTTACCGGATAACTTTTTTCCAGCAGCAAATCTCCTGTTGTATTGTATACTAATACATTGGCATTATTAAACCGTTTAGGGTCTGCTTCATACCGTGCCTTGAAATTTACGGTTTTAAAACGGTAAATGGAAAAATACTGTCCTTTATTATATTGAGATGGTTTCCCTGAAGATAGAGTAACCCGGGGAAATATCAACCATCTATCCTCATCAACCTCATCATTCTTTAATATAACAAAAGCGTGTCCTGAAACAGGCTGAGAATCGGAAGATATTTTTATTATTTTAAACTGCACCTTCAATACATTGCTGCCTGGTTCAAATAAAACCACGAAATCTTCAATTAAAACGCTTGACAGCTTTGCCGGTATTGCTGAAGCTGTTTCTTCCTCCGGCTGCTTCTCGCCGGTTAATAAAACTGTTTTATCGGCATCTGTCGGATCAGGCTTGGTTTTAATAGATGCACTCTTATCAGGTAAACGGCCGGAAGTTTCTTTTTTTTGTTTTTCCCCGATATCGGCAAGTTTATCTTCGACTCCGGCTTCGACTCCGGCTTCGGCTTCAACTCCGGCTCCCGCCAGAACAAGACGAACCATGAGAAGTTCCTTTTCATCACGCAAAGCCGCAACCTGCTTTTTTGATGCATCCAGAGCATTCCGCAACCCCTCATTTTCTTCGCTTGCGCTTTTTGCAATAATTAACAAGGATGAAACTGAAACAACAACGATAACCAGTGTCAATACCAACGCAATTATCAGACCCTTAAGCCTTCCAATCGATATTATCTTCCCGCGTTCCTCTATTGCCAAAAGAATCCATGAACCAGCCCTTGCCCTTTTTGATTGTTTCGGCAAAGACAGCGATTTTACAAATTTTTGCAGGTTTCCCGGTAGATTTTCCACAATCCCTTTTCACGTATTAATATTAGCCGTTTTATGCCTACTGCCTCGAAGACATTAGATTCATAAGTTTGCACAAAAGAAGCTTCAGCCCTCTTTTTACCTTTTTTAATAACTAGTTTATCTTTCGAAACATTAATAAACTTGTATTCCCGATTTAATCGGTTTTTATACTTAAGCCATGACCTAAGATTCATGCCCCGGGACCGAAAATTATTTGCATAATATTTGCCATAGCGCCTAATATCTCTATCAGACCAGGCTTTCAGCCACCCATCAATCAGGTCTTCGATTTCATATTTACCTTCAAGCGTACTTTTCAGGTTGCAACTTGCAGCAACAAGAGGATATTTTTGTTTGGAACTATTATGCCTTTTCGAAACAGACTGATACTCTTCGCCAACTATTCTGAATCGGCCTTCCGTGTCTGACACATAAAGCTTCTTACGTCCAACTAATAAATTAATGCCTGAAGAACTGACAATCTGGTCAAACAAAATCATATAAATGCCGTTGTGCCTGAAAATCGAATTCCTTTTCAGCTCAACAGATAACTCAAGTTGAGAGGCCTGAAAACTCTTTTTAATTCCGGCCCAATCAGACCACCACAAAATATCAGGAGCATATTCATCGCTATATGAATTCAAATACTCATGACAAGTGCCATTTTCAAGAGCATCTTTCCATTGTGAAATTAACTTCAATATGGAATTTTTAATTCCATTATTGTTATCTGCTGATACAAAGGAAAGCTTATCCACAATGATAATCGGGGTTCTATTTAAATCTATATATTTTGCCAATCTATTAATATCATTGTTTGCAAGAACAACACACCCATTAGAATTCCTCGGTTTTATCGGTTTATCGGTTCCATGAAGCCAAATCGAATACCCCTTGCAGCCTTCAATGCGATCAAAAAAATTAGGATAATCTATCGGAAAGGCCATAGTTCCATAGGTTGGCGAAAGATCCCTCTTTTTATACCCATGGGTGAAAAAGTAGACCCCTTCAGGCGTCTTCTTGTCTCCGGAGCGTGATTTTCCCCCAGCCACTTCGCCGGTCGAACATTTAAAGCGATACATTTCCTTAAAGGAATCATCATAAGAATAGACAAGTAACTGCTGAGTGTCCTTTTCAACCACTATCGCATATTTTGTGCCACCGTCATTATCAAATGAAATAAGCACATCCGGTGCTTTCGCCCGACTTGCCAGGCTCGATTGATGGCTTGCAACGGCCTTCAACTTGGCCTCCTTATGCTGTGATGCTGAAACTCCTGGGCTAATTGCCTGCAACATAATCAGCGCAAGCCATGTATAAAATATCCGCATCTTGATATAACGAGCCATCACCTTCTCTAAAAAAACCTATAAGTTGTGGCTCAACCGGAACTGGTGTGACACAGAACCCCGTCAACCGGAATCAGTGTGGTCAATAAAATCAATCTGTTACACAAATCATTGTTAAGATATCAATATCTTAAGGATGGAAAAAAATGCCACTTTTTTGATTTTGGCATAACTACCTGTAAAACAACGAAAAAACGGCAAAAAGAGGGTCGATTTACCACATCAGTTCCGGTTGAACCTAAGTTGTTCGATGCTACTGTAACTGTATTCCCCATAAGCGCTTAAATAAGAGAAAAATCATTAACAATTAGTAATTTACAATTGATTATTACCTAAGTTGAGCGATTTTTTGCGAAGATATGTGCTGAGATGTTGATGCATAAAGATTTGCAAAAACCGCAGGCATACCCGTGGATATGTCGAGGATTTTTGCGAAGCCTTTATGCGCAAGAGATCGGCGCAGATCGAGTAAAAAATCGCTCAATTTAGGTACTATACAAAATGGGTCAGCGTCGATAACTATTTAGTTATATCACTACAAATTGTTAATAATCAATTGCTAATTGTGAATTGTGAATTTTGCTCCAACTACTTCTGGTGTTAAAAAATGCTTATTTAAGCGCTGTAACCGTATCACCCTTATCGGCCATAAAATAGCGCCTGGCGCTGCCGTAATTTACCGCTATTTCAAGATACCCTCTGCTGCCAATGATGGCAAGAGGATTTTGCGGCAATGCGCTTTCATAGCTTTTGGATAATCCAATAATTTTGTTTTGGCCTATCCTGAATTCCAATTTTTCTTTATTGCAGGCCTTGCAAAATTTATCAAGGCTTTTTGCATCTATGTTCGTAATCAGGTTGCCGAACCGGTCGATAGATACAACAGTTCCAAAAAGTTCGCCGCTGTTTGAAAGGCCGGGATATTTAATGGGCAGTCTTTTTAAATCTATCTTATCTATTGGCGTGCCTAATGTTTTAATTTTAATTCCCTTAGACAGGTGGCCGGCAACCGGGGCAAAAATATCTCTTCCATGAAAAGTTTGGCTTACAGATTCTAAAAAATAATGTAAGTCATCAACACGAACGATCGGGCCGATATTACCTTCATCCATTAAAAGGGTTAAAACTCCATTATCCGGTGCAAGAAAAATATGCCCTGTTACTTCAAGGGCGATTATTGCACGGTCACCCCCAACTCCCGGATCTACAACGACAATATGAACTGTTCCTTCAGGAAAATATTTGAAAGAATACTTTATGATATATGCGGCATGGATTAAGTCCTGAGGCTCGATATGGTGAGTAATATCGACGATAATTGCGGCAGGGTTAATGGAAAGAATAACGCCCTTCATAACACCAACATACTCATCATCAACGCCAAAATCGGTAATAAGAGTAATTATTGACATAGCTGGTTGCTGGTTGCTGGTTCCCCTTAATTAGCCGCCACGTAGGACGGCCCTACCATCATTCCCCATTCAGCATTTCCCCACTCTTTACTCTACGCTCTACGCTCTACGCTCTATACTGGTTGCTGAACACTAAAGCCAGGATGCCTGTATACTGCTTCAGTAGCCTTTCTTCCTGAAGGGGTTCTTATAACCAGGCCGATTTTAAGAAGATATGGTTCAACAACATCAACGAGCGTATCCGACTCTTCCTGAAGCGTCGCTGAAATCGCTTCAATGCCGACCGGGCCGCCATGATAAAACTCCACTATTGTTTTAAGATAGCGGCGGTCAAGATGGGTCAGTCCTTTTTCATCAACCCCTTCCAGAGTTAGAGCCTCTTTAACCGTCTTTTTTGTAATTTTTCCATCTGCCCGAACCTGAGTATAATCCCTTACGCGTTTAAGAAGCCTGTTTACTATTCTTGGAGTTCCCCTTGACCTTTTTGCAAGCTCAATTGCGCCTTCATAGTCAACAGCAACTTCAAGCAAAGCAGCAGAACGTCTGGCGATTTTTACAAGATCCTCTTCCCCGTAAAAATCAAGGCTTCTTAATATGCCGAATCGATCCCGCAAGGGAGCTGATAGCAATCCGACACGGGTAGTAGCGCCGATAAGGGTAAAAGTATTTAAACGGTATCTATGGCTGCGCGCATGAGCGCCCTTATCAAATATAAAGTCAACCGCAAAATCCTCCATTGCAGGATATAGAAATTCTTCCACTGTCTTTGGCATTCTGTGAATTTCATCCACAAACAGTATGTCGCCTTCTTCAAGGTTAGTAAGAATACCTATAAGATCTCCGCCTTTTTCAAGCGCAGGCCCTGAAGTTACTGTAATATTATTTGTCATCTCATTGGCAATAATATGGGCCAGAGTGGTTTTCCCAAGGCCTGGAGGTCCATGGAAAAGCACATGATCTATCGGCTCCTTACGCTTTATAGCTGCTTCTATCGCAATTTTAAGGGTTTCGACTATTTCCGGCTGGCCCACATAATCGGAAAGCCTTTCAGGACGCAAAGACAGGATTTCCGGTTCCCGGTCAACCGGCTGGCTTGATTCGGAAAGTATGCCGCTTTTATCAGAAGAATATGTCAGTATGTCGTCTGTCATAATTATGGTTAGGCCTAATTCTTTTCGCCGCGATATACCTCTTCGATGAGCTCTTCAGGCGTTAATATATTTATGTTACGTTTCACAGCTTCTGAAATCATTTTCCTGGCATCAGCAGCCCTGTAACCTAACTGGCTGACAAGCACATCAAGCACCTGCTTTGAAAAATCTCGCATAACAGGCATCTCTTCCCGCTCCTTTTCTGTTTTGCGGATTAATGCGAATTTATTCATCTTGCCTTCAAGGGTGGCGATGATTTTTTGAGCTGTTCTGTTACCGATACCATTTAATCGGTTTAGTATAGCAACATCTTTTGATTCAATGGCTCTTGCTATTTCACGCACAGGAATAGTCAGCGCTTTAACTGCTTTTAATGGCCCGATACCTTCAACAGAAATAAAATACTTGAAAAATTCTCTTTCCACCTCAAGATTAAAACCGATCAATACAGGCTTTGGTTGTCTTTCTGTCTGTTGATAATAAATATAAAAAGAAAGTCCTTCACCAATGTTCTTTGACTGGACAGTTTCCATCACAAATGCAGGAAGCAAAATCTCATATCCAACCTGATTGGCAAGAAGAAGAATGCGCTCATCCTCTTTTTTCAGCAGCTTTCCTTCAATATAACCTATCATAATAGTTCTTAAATTCCTTCATATCGAAAAAGACCTATAAGGGCTAAACCAATTGCATCAGAAGCATGATACGGCTTAATCGGTGTCGTCAAATTTAAAAAATGTCTGACCGCCCTTTCGAGCTGCATTTTACTGGCATTACCGTTGCCTGTCAAAACCTGTTTGGCCTCACGGACCGGAACCTCGGTCACGGCCACATCAACCTGGTATCCTGCAAGAAGAATTACACCTGTAACCTTCCCCAAGGTTATGCCCGAGTTTGGATATTTCTGAAGAGAAAATATATCCTCTACAACCATAAGATCCGGGTTTTCATGTTTTAAAATAGTAAGAAGTTTTGAAAAGATTTGATCGAGGCGATTTGGCAATGAATTTTTTTTTGAAGTGTTTATGCTGCCATAGGAATAGCCTTCAATCTTAAGCTTCGTTCCTCTGACTATGCCGATGCCGGTCGAGGCCAGGCCGGGATCTATGCCGATGATCTTAATCGCTGTGTTTTTTATTTCAACCTCTTTAATTTCTGTTTTGCTATTTTGGCTTCATTTGATTTCGGGTGTTTTGCAACCAATTCATTCAAAATAAGACGGGCATTTGCCTTTTCTCCGAGATTTAAAAAGGCAAATCCCTGTTTCAAAAGAGAGGCCGGCACCTTGTTGCCTTTCGGATATTTTTCTATTACCTTCTGGTATTCCAATATCGCTTTTTCATACCATTTCTCACGATAGTATATTTCGCCGATCCAGAATTGTGCGTTGTCAGCATGCCGTGATTTTGGATATTGCTTTATTATTCTTTGAAACTCCTCGCGAGCGGCCTCAAAATCACCCTGATCAAATGCCTGTTTAGCCGATCCGTAAACTTTATTTTCCGATCCGCCAGAGTCCGCCAAAGTGCTCTGGCGGAGCGGATCGGTTTTGCCCACAGCCTTGATTTTTGAATCAGGGCGTGAAGACTCTAAATTAAGATATTCCTGTATATTTACAATGCGATCGTGATTTAAAGTCGATTTTTTTTCAATTTTATCTAAAATATTCTTTCTCTTTGCTTCCACATCTTCAAGAGCCACTATTTTCCGTTTTAACAGGTATTCGGTCTCTTCAAGTTTTCCGTTTAAGATCTGGATTTCCTCTCTGAGCCCGTCTAACATGACATGCATATCTGCAGACCTGGTTCTATGGCAATGCTCCTTTACTTCCTGTTTTTTTATGTATTCCTGCATCAGGTATTTAAGCTGAGCGCTGTCTTTTTCCAGCTTAATATTACGTTGCTCTAAATTTTCACAATGCTGTTCAAGAACAGTCGTACGATCATAGAGCGCTATAACATCCTGCTGCATCGCGCACCCGCACAAAAGTGCAAGACAGGCAATAAATAAAACAATGATTTTCATAGCAGACATCAATGTCATTAACTTAAGAAACTCCTTTAAATTCCCCGCTTGAGGGGCTGACATTTGGACACACATGACACAGGTGGAAATAGTAACTACTTGTTTTATAAGTACTTTTTCTGAACCGCAGAATATCGAACAAGGAACCGCAGAATTACGAAGGGGGTCACTTCGACATTCGATATTCAATGACCAAAATTGAGCCAAAGCTCAATTAGAGTGTTAACCTATTCTATCGTGAAATGGGCCCGCCTGTTTTTTGCCCAGGCAGTTTCATTGTGGCCGGGATCTACAGGACGTTCTTCACCATAGCTTACAGTTGTCAGTCGAGAGCCGGCAATACCGAGATTGATCAGGTAGGCTCTTGCGCTTTCGGCCCGCCTGTCTCCAAGAGCAAGGTTGTACTCATTGGCGCCGCGTTCATCACAATGCCCCTCAATAATCACGGACACGTCGGAATTATTCCACAGCCAATCTGCTTTTCTCTTTAAAATCTTCCGGGCCAAAGGAAGAAGATTATACTTGTCAAAGTCAAAATGAATATTTTCATTAATGAACATATTCCTGGCAGCTATCTTCTTACGCATCGCCTGCTCCCCTTTCAGACGCTGCTCCTCTTTCAGACGCTGCTCCTCAATAGCCCGCTGCTTTGCCAGTTCTTCCTGTTTTGCTCTTTCAGCCGCTTCGGCGGCAGCCTTTATTGCCGCTTCATCCTCAGCCGACACAACCTCAGCAGGCTCAACCTTAAGAACCTTTTTAGCGCATGAAGCAATACACAGCAATCCAGGGATTACCAGCAATAAAACTAAACTTATCCACAATTTTTTTCGCATTTTTTCCTCCTTTATTATAAGTCTGCCATATTTTAATTGCTTACTGTGCCTGGCGACCATCTCGGATTTGTTTGCTCACCCGGCAGGGCGAGCAAAGACCTCTGATCGGTGCCATAAGCGCTCATAACATAAATCCTATGATGACCCTCTCTGTTCGAGCTAAAAGCGATAAGGCTTCCGTCCGGAGACCATGAAGGGGACTCGTTATCTCCTTCATTAAAGGTCAATTGAAGCGGGTCATTGCCATCAATACCAATTACATAGATATTAAACGCTCCGTTTTCCGCGCCACAATAGGCTATCTTGTCTCCATTTGGAGACCAGCTTGGTGATGTATTGTATCGACCCTGAAAAGTCAATCTTTTGACGTTTCCGGAATCAATATCCTTGATATAAATCTGCGGCGTTCCGGATCTGTTTGACACAAAGGCCATCTTTTTACCGTCCGGAGACCACGAAGGGGACACATCAATTCCCCTTTTGTTAGTCAATTTCTTAATAATTTTACCGGTTCCGGTCAACATATAAATTTCCGGATCACCTGAAAAAGAAAGAGTCGCAGCCAGCGCAAATTTACCAGGAACCCAGGCCGGTGTAACATTAATACCTTTTTTTTCGACTACAAAGCCGCGTTTTTCCTTTAAATGCTCTATGTAAAGATCAGGTCTGCCTTTTTTGTAAGCAGTGTAAGCAATCCATTTTCCGTCATACGACCATGCCGGAGAAAGTGTGATATTTTTATTATGAGTTTTTTGGGTCGGATTGTAACCGTCAAATTCGCATATGTATATCTCCTTATTCCCTGAGCCTGTTGAGATAAAAGCTATTTTACTATCAAAAATACCTTTTTTTCCGGTTAGACAAAAAATAACATCGTTGCAAAAACGGTGTATCATTTTCCGTTGATCATTTATCCAGCCTCTGTATCTTTTACCAACAAGCAATCTTGATTTGCTTGATTTAAAGGTATCATACAACATGAGTTTCATGTCAAGGATATCATCCTTAACCTGGAGACTTCCGGTTATTAAAAGCTCAGCGCCGATGCTTGTCCAGTTCTGAAAATTGATGCTTAAAGCGGTTATATCAGATTTTTCAGGATCAACGAGAAACGCATCCCGGTCAAGCATTTTGAAATAACCTGTAAATTCCAAAGTTTCAGAAAGCAGATCAGAAGCCTTTTCAGACAAGCGTTTCTCAGCCCGGCTTTTAGCCGTGGTCTTAAATAATGGAATTGCAATCGGTATCTTTCTCAGAAAAGGACTGTTTATATCAACATAATCATATTCTGACAGGCACAAAGCCGGGCAAATCAAAAAGCATGCCGTCATAACCAGGAAGATAATATAAGCGGGCCATGCCCGCAATTTGTTAACACGTTTCATAAACATTATAATATCTCGATTGCATAGGAATTTCTTTTTTTCATTCTCTCCCATTACAAATTCTAAATAACAAATCACAAATAAATTACAACACGCGGCGCAAGCGCCTGCGCTGCGCGTGACCAAAACCCGCCTGCCATGCGTTGTAATTACATTAACTGTAAAAGCACGTTGGTAGGCGCCTGATTATGATACTTGTGTAAATCCATACAAAGGCATTGCGGGCAGGTTCAAAATCCCACTCGCCGTGCTTGCGCACTGTCGCAGCAGGAACCCGTATATGAAAGAGCTATTGGCTACTTTTAGCCAATAGCCAATAGCCAATAGCCAATAGCTAATAGCTAAATGCAAAGCGAAGCTTTTTGGGTTATTGAATATTGAGATTTGCCTGCCTGTGCGTGTCCGCACCTGTCTGCGTGCAACGCACAGGCAGGCGCAGACAGGGGATTTATTTGTAATTTGATGCTTGAAATTTGGAATTTTATAAGTTCAAATTTCTATCTGCCTTCCAGTACTCCATTGCTCCAATACTCCAATTGTGTAGCGAAGCAAACTAAGGCCTCGCTCAAAAATAACTTCACATTTTAAGCGCCGATGCATCCCGCCTGGCTGCGTTGCGAAAGCTCGGAATATGCCTGATATTCCTGCGCTTTCGCGCCTTGCCAGCCGTGCGCCTCAACACTTAAAATTGCGAACTTATTTTTGTGCGAACCCTAAGTTCGCTGTTAACGTAAGCCTGATGGAGTAAAAATCAGGCCAAGATTATAATACGGACGCAAATATCCTTTTGGAAGCATGGGAAGCGGATTTGATTTCATAACGGCCTTATAGGCAGACTCATCAAAGTAGGTATTGCCTGACTTTTTTTCAAACCAGACATCTTTAATCTCGCCGTTTCGCATAATCCTAATCACCACCACAGCCGCCAAATCAATACGTTCCCCAGCCAACTGCTTGGAAAAAGCCCAGTTTTTTTCAATATAATATGAAATTTGCGCTCTATATATATCTATTAATTCAAGCGCTTTTTTTTCGCCGCCCCCCGAACCGCCCAGTACGCCGGTAGAAGATGACGCCACGCCTGTTTTTGATAGAGGCTCTTGACGGCCACTCGCCACTTTATTTTTTAAACGGTCAATTGCCTCGGCAACAGGATTTGGCCTTGCCTCCTCAACCTTCTTTTCAACTCGCGCAATAACACTTTTCACAACCCTCGAAGATTTAAAAGTCTTTTTTTTGAGCGACTTTTTTATCCTCTTTCTTTTAGGGCTTACAGAAATGGCTTTCGAGGAATCTCGATTAGTTTTTGCGACTGTTACAGGTAAACTCTTGGAAACCAATGCCTTTTCGGGTTTTACAATTTCTTTTTCCAGCTCAAAACCGGCCTGCCTGCCTGGGCCTGGCATTTTCTTCTGACCAGGCAATGCAACCATACTGACATTTATAACAGAAGAAGAAAAATGTTTATATGGCTTGGGGCTTGGCACAAAAATCAAAGCCGCAAAAAAAATCAGATGTAATATCGTAGAAATAACAAAAGTAAAAAACAGGGCGCGCTGCTCCTCTTCCATTACATGAAGCAAATAAGCATGATGTTTTAAATTTTCTTTCATTTGCCATTAGCTTTTTTCTTTTTGTTCGCATCGATAATCGGCTCTGTCACCATGCCTAATCTCTCAATCCCGGCCCCCTTTATCTCCGACATAACATGGATTACCACCCCATAAGGGATTCCTTTGTCAGCCCGCAGG
Source organism: Thermodesulfobacteriota bacterium (assembly GCA_034721935.1). Lineage (GTDB taxonomy): Bacteria > Desulfobacterota > Desulfobacteria > Desulfobacterales > ETH-SRB1 > Desulfaltia. The sequence continues at coordinate 20,879 of JAYENE010000125.1, read as the reverse complement.
TAAACCTCACGGTCTCTACGGCCTTGAAAAATTTTTATTAGTTTCTCTTTAAGAAAGTCAAGCGTCACGTGGTAATCATTAATATATATCCGATTACTGCTGTCGATAGTAATAATAATGTGATCTTTTTTAGAAGGAAGAGGCTCCGAGGTTGTTTTTGGCAAAGAAACATCTACTCCTTGCATCATCATGGGTGCGGTTACCATAAAAATGATCAACAGAACTAACATAACGTCAACAAACGGAGTCACATTTATATCTGACATAAGCCGGTTATTGTTGCCACCAAATGTCATTTACCACCCTCCTTTTCGCTTAATATGTCTCGTTCAATAATATTAAGAAAATCTGCGGCAAAACTTTGGAGTTCGGTCTCGATAATTGTTATCTTCTGCATAAAATAATTAAAAGCAATAACCGCCGGTATTGCCACAGCCAAACCTGCCGCAGTCGCAATAAGCGCCTCGGAAATTCCAGGAGCTACAACAGCCAAACTCGCGGAACCTCTGAGTCCAATACCATGAAAAGAATTCATTATGCCCCATACTGTGCCGAACAAACCGATAAAAGGTGTTGTATTCCCGGTTGTGGCAAGGAAAGGAACAAGTTGCGCCATTTGCGTTGTCTCTGTATTAATGGCCCGGCGCATGGCTCTCTTGACATTGTCTATGCCTGCGAATTCCGCGCTCAATGATGTAATTTCAGCCTCAGGTGATAACTGTGATTGAGATGTTATCGAAACGCCGGAACGGCTCAGCTTTTCAAGCTCAACATACCCCACACGGAAGACTTTCGCAATGGGACTGGCATGAAGATGTTTACCCTTTGCAAAAGCATCGGAAAGATCTCGGCTTTTCCAGAAGAAATCTGTGAAATATGCCGACTCTTTAAATGCCCTTTTTATATATCGATATTTAATTATTATAATGGCCCATGATGTAATGGAAAAAAAAAGCAGGATAAGCAGCACAAACTGCACCATAAGACCGGCGTTAGATATCATGTTGATTAAATCAGTCTGAATCATAAAAACAGCTCCGGTTAATTAATTTAGTAGATTATGGGACGGGCTAAAGCCTCCAGTATGTTATATTCATTTTCTTTGCCGCATTCTGACTAAAGGCCCCTTTAATATCTATAACAATCGGCGCTTTGTTTTGGCATAAACCGGCAATTTTTGAAAGACCAAGCTCCTTATAATAACTGTGCCCAACCGTTACTATAACCGCATCAACCCCTTCAAGGGTTTTCATGCTTCGCAAGTCAAGCCTGTAATATTTTTTAAGCTCTTTGGCATTTGCAAGAGGATCGTGCACCAGAACTTTAATCCCGTAAGTTTTGAGTTCATGTACTATATCAACTACCTTGCTGTTTCTGATATCCGGTATATCCTCCTTGAAAGTAACACCTAAAACAGCCACCTTTACGGCCTTAACCCGTTTCCCCGCCAGCACAAGCAGCTTTACGGCCTGCTCTGCCACATATTTGCCCATACAGTCGTTTATCCTGCGTCCGGCTAATATCATTTCAGGATGGTACCCAAGTGACTCGGCCTTAAAGGTCAAATAGTAGGGATCAATCCCTATGCAGTGCCCTCCAACAAGGCCAGGCTTAAATGGAAGAAAGTTCCATTTGGTTCCGGCAGCCTCAAGAACCTCCTCAGTATCTATTCCCATTTTATGAAAAATCATCGCAAGCTCATTGACAAGGGCTATATTTATATCCCTTTGCGTATTCTCAATAACCTTTGCCGCTTCACCCACCTTGATCGAAGAAACAGAGTGTATCCCGGCCTTTACAACCTTTCCGTAAACATTGGATAAAAGCCTGACAGTATCCTGATCGGTTCCTGAAACGATCTTTACTATGTTTTCAAGTGAATGCTCCTTATCCCCGGGATTTATACGTTCCGGCGAATAACCGAGCGTAAAATCTATGCCATATTTCAATCCTGACTCCCTCTCCATAATGGGGAGGCAAACCTCTTCTGTGGCGCCTGGATATACTGTAGATTCAAACACTATGCACGACCCTTTCTGCATGTATCTGCCGACAGTTTCCGAAGCCCCGCAAAGCGGCGTTAAATCCGGAATGCGATGCTCGTCAATCGGCGTGGGCACGGCAACAATAATGAGCCTGCACAAGGAAAGATTTTCAGGTTTACTTGTAAACAGTATCTTTGCGCTGCGCAGAGCCTCCTTTGAAACTTCCATTGTCCGGTCAATGCCGGACTCAAGCTCCTTAATTCTATCAGATTTAAGATCATAGCCGATCACTTCAAAATGTTTCGACATCTTGACAGCCAAAGGAAGTCCTACATATCCCAGACCTACTACGGCAATTTTATCCTTACCCGAACAAAGAGACTTAAATGTTATCATTTTTTATTCTCCAGACCTGCTTTTTTTACCAAACACACGATGATTTTGAAGTTCAGGGTTCATAGGTTACTGGTTCTCCGACCTCCGACCTCCGACCTCCGACCTCTGTCCTTTCTAATCCTTATCCAGCCCAAATGCCTTGTGAAGAGTACGCAAGGCCAGCTTCGAATACTTTTCTTCTATTATACAGGAAATCCTGATCTCTGATGTGCTTATCATCAGGATATTAATATTTTCATCAGCCAGAATTGAAAACATCTTTGACGCTACCCCTGAATGACTCCTCATCCCAACGCCGGTAACAGATACCTTTGCGATATTTTCGTCGCCAAATACCTTTTCAGCGCCGATCTCCTCTGCTACCTGCTTTTCTATTTCCAGCGCCTTCCTGAAATCCTTTTTTGAAACAGTAAACGTAAGGTCGGTCAGCCCTTGGGCGCGGGTGTTCTGGATAATCATATCCACCAGTATTTTTGCGTCGGCAATGGGTGAAAAAATCTTTGCAGCTACCCCGGATTGATCCGGAACCTTTTTCAGGGTTATACGGGCAGCATCTTTACTGTGAGTTATACCTGATACGATTAGACGTTCCATAACAGAATCTTCATTAACAACCATTGTGCCTTCCTCCTCGCTGAATGATGATCTTACATGCACAGGAACATTATATTTTTTGGCAAATTCAACAGATCGAATCTGCAACACCTTGGCGCCAAGGCTCGACATTTCAAGCATTTCATCATAAGAGATTGCGTTAAGTTTTCTTGCCTTCTCGCAGATATTGGGGTCCGCAGTATATATGCCGTCCACATCTGTAAATATTTCACATTTGTCCGCATTAAGCGCAGCAGTTATTGCCACAGCAGATGTGTCTGAGCCGCCACGTCCAAGAGTCGTTATGTTGCCTTCAGGGTCACATCCCTGAAATCCTGCAATCACTACTATATTGCGTCTTCCAATAAGCTTCTTTATACGATCGGCTCCTATTTCAACGATACGGGCACCGCCATAATTGCGGTTGGTAATAATTTCTGCCTGATACCCTAATATGGATTTAGCCGGATAACTCATTGATTGCAAGGTCATCGCCAGAAGAGCCGCGGTTGTCTGCTCACCTGTGGCCAGCAAAACATCCAGCTCGCGCTTATCCGGTGAAACAGCAACCTGATTTGCCATGTTGATCAAGCTGTCTGTGACACCTGCCATGGCTGAAAGCACAACGACTACGTCATTGCCCTGGTCAAAGGTTTTTGCGACCCGCTTTGCTACATTACGGATCCGCTCAAAATCGGCTACTGAAGTACCGCCAAATTTTTGTACTATTATGCCCATGCTTTCGCAATCCTTTCTATAAAAGCGCTCACTTCCAAAGCATTTGCGGATATGGTAAGCTTTCGTGACTCGTCATTTAATATTTCAAAATGTATAGTCAAATATTCAGCTAAAAAATTTTTACTTAGTTTATCAGACCATTCAACAACAACTACGCCTTTACCACGAAGTATTTCATACAACCCGATATCTTCGAAATCAACATGGTCTTCCATTCGATACAAATCAACATGGAATAGAGGATATCTGCCAGGATATTCATTTATCAAAACATATGTAGGGCTGGTTATATAGTAATCGTCAGAAACTCCAAGACCCATGGCCAGGCCCTGGACAAATGAAGTCTTCCCACTTCCAAGATCACCGATTAAGCATATAACTGTTCCGGCTGAAATCAATGCGCCTATCTTTTGGCCCAGCAACTGAGTTTCTTCAAGAGATTCTGTTGTTATCTGAATCTGTTTACAAATCATAGTTCAGGGTTCAGGGTTTAAAGTTCAGGGTTTAAGGTTACCGGTCCTCAGACTTCTCGCCTTCTCACCTTCTCACCTTCTCGCCTTCTCGCCTTCTCACCTTCTTACCCTCCGACCTTCTTACCTCTGACCTCTATTTCTTCATCTTTCCCATTCAACATTCGATGTTGGATGTTCATTACTAATCTTCTAACTTTCTCACCTTCTAATTTCCTCTCCATACGTTCTGGATTCCGGCTTTCGCCGGAATGACGAAGGAGAGATATGTCTTCCAATTTGTTCAGGTATGGCCCTCATAACATCGGTTGCCAGAAAACCAAAAGGCCCTGTCTTATCCGCTATGGCATCAGCGGCTGTTCCATGCAGGAATACGCCGGCATGTGCGGCTGTTTCAGGAGAATAACCCTGAGTCACAAGACCTGCTATTATTCCTGTCAGCACATCACCCATTCCTCCGGACGCCATACCGGAATTGCCGGTAGGATTGATAAAAACACTGCCATCCGGATGGGCTATTATTGTCCTCGCCCCTTTAAGCACCACATGAACATTGAACCTTTCCGCAAAATCCTTTGCGCAACCCACACGATCTTTCTGTATGTTTTTGGCGGTTGAATCAATAAGCCTTGCCATCTCTCCGGGATGAGGAGTCAATATAACCGGAGCTTTCAAGTTTTGTAAAATCTTCGTATGACCTGCCAGACTGTTTATCCCATCGGCATCAATAACGAGCGGCAGCGTGCTTTCCTGAATGACCCGACGAATAAGACTCTTTGTTTCATGAGCGCTTCCAAGGCCGGGCCCTATGGCAAGGCACCTTTTACCTGAAAGCAGATCCATAATCGCATTAAATGATGATTCACCCAGCATGCCGTCATCGGTTTCAGGAAGAGGAAAGGTCATTGCCTCGAGAATGTGGGCTTCCAGGATAGCATTTATGCTGTTTGCCAGCCCAAGAGTAACAAGGCCTGCGCCAACACGCATGGCAGACATAGCTGTCATAGCTGCTGCTCCTGTTTTTCCTGGGGATCCGGCAAGTAGCAAAAGATGACCGGCATCGCCCTTGTGTATATCCGGCAGCCTTGGCTTAAAATAATTACGGAATAAAACCGGCGTCAAAAGTTGCTGCATTGGTTTCACCTGGGCTGTTATGTAATGCGGTATCCCTATATCCACTATTTCAAGGCTTCCGGTATAACTTGCGCCCGGAAAAAGAATAAGACCTGTCTTTGCAAATGCAAATGTCGCTGTTGCTTGCGCCCGAATACATGCGCCCTGCGGCTGACCAGTATCTGAATCCAGGCCAGATGGTATGTCCACTGCAAAAACCGGTTTATTTAAGCTATTGATAAACTCAATGATTTCTCTGAAATATCCCTTTACTTCTGATTTCAGCCCAGTCCCGAGTATGGCGTCAACCCATATCTCCTGATAAACCATAGAAGTTCTATGCGCTGAAAAAGCCTTTTTGTCAGGAATTTCGATAACAGGTATACTTAAAGGGTCTAACAGCTTCAGGTTTGCGGCAGCATCACCCTTAATCACAGCCCTTTTTGATAAAAGATATACGGTCGCTTTAATGTCCTTTTGGGCAAGATAACGGGCTATAACAAAACCGTCTCCACCGTTGTTGCCGCGCCCTGCCACAATGGCGACCTTTTTATTTTGAAGTCCGCCGAACTTTTCAAAAAGAATTTGTGCTGCGCCCCGGCCCGCATTCTCCATCAGAACTCTGCCGGGAATACCGAACGATTCAATGGTAAGTCGATCTATTTTCTGCATTTCGCCGGCTGTTACAAGATACATAGTAAACCTCTTAGTACTTAAAACCATCTGAAATCGTAATAATTTAGCGCTTTGAAAATTTGGCTGTTTTCGTTGAGATGTTGCTCATTCGACAAAGCATTATTTAAATATCGAATATCGAACAAGGAATTTCGAATGATGAATTGCCTGCCTGTGCGTGTACGCACGCAGACAGGTGGAATCGCTACGCTCTATCTTTTTATAGTAGTAAAAATAATAGAATACCTTACTGCGATATTCATAATTCCTTATTCGACCTGTCTGCGTGCAACGCACAGGCAGATATTCTGCGGTTCAAAAACCGCTGTCAAAGGTAAGTTTTTTCAACAGCCTAAAATATTGCTGTTCATCTATAGTTCCTTTATCAATTTCGCCATTTCCCTGACCGCTTTTTCCATTCCCACAAGAACCGCCCTTGAAACAATACTGTGTCCAATGCTGAACTCGTCAATTTCTTTAAGGCCCTTAAAAGCTTTTATGGTTTTATAGCAAATTCCATGACCGGCATTAACGCCAAGTTTAAGTTTATCAGACAGCTTGACTGCATCAACTATTTTAGAAAAGGCCTTTTCTTTTTTAGCGGCTGTTGTTGCGTCACAAAATGATCCTGTATGGATTTCAACCATATCGGCATTTATCTGGTAAGCCAACTTTATCTGGTCAGGATCCGGATCAATAAAGACACTGACAGGAATACTGCTGTTTTGAAGTAAGGCAATTGTTTCAGAAACAACACTTTTGTGAACAATCAGATCCAGCCCCCCTTGGGTTGTCAACTCCTCCCTTTTTTCAGGCACCAGGGTCACAAGATCAGGTTTTATATCAAGAGCAATCCCAGCCATTTCAGGGGTCGAAGCCATTTCCAGGATAAGCTTTGTCTGCACAACCTGTCGCAAAATTCTGACATCCCGATCCTGAATGTGGCGTCTATCCTCCCGAAGGTGAACCACAATACCATCTGCTCCTGCTAATTCAGCCAGCGCCGCTGCTGCTACAGGCTCAGGGTAATGGATGTTTCTGGCCTCCCTTAATGTTGCAATATGATCGACATTTACAGCTAATCCAGCCATTAATAAGCCTCCTGTATGTAGTCAAATTACCACCCCCCAGATGAGGTGGCTTGTTTTTGTTAGTCCTGAAAGGCGCCCTATTTTGAGCGCCTAAAATGCCTAAAGTTAAGGAATGCGCCTCTAGTGCTGCTAATTTTAACTTTTATTAATTAACGCCCTATCGGGCGAGCTTTTAGGCTGTAATTGTATTGTTGTTTCGTAGGGGCGATCCTTGTGATCGCCCTGATTAGGGCGAATACAAGATTCGCCCCTACATTGCGCTGATAGCCTCCAACCTATTGTTAAAATTGACCATAAAATGGAAATTCCTATACAATCAAGTTATATCCCTTGAAACCTTGACCCATGCCTACTATGCGAACCGGTAGTTAGGGTTCGGCAAAAAATAAGTTCGCAATTTCAGGTGTTGAGGCGCTCGGCTGACAAGGCGCGAAAAAGCATGAATATCAAGCATATTCAGAATTTTCGCAACGCAGTCAGGCGGGATGCATCAGCGCCTGAAATGTGAAGTTATTTTTTGTCGAGCCCTTAGCGCCAAAGCAGGCTTTAAAATAGACAGAATACCTTAACTTTAGGCATTTTAATATACTTTAGGCATTTTAGGCGCTTATAACTTCTTTTAGTCACTTAACATACCTAACAATTCATCACTTTTCTTTTTCATTTGTTGAGCATCCTGTTCCGATTTTTCATGATCATAACCAAACAGGTGCAAAATTCCGTGTATTAGAAGCTGATCAAAACGATCTTCCATGCTTATTTTAGCGAGTTTTCCCTCTCGCATGGCGGCTTCAACGGAAATGACCACATCTCCAAGAAGCCGGGGAGTTATATTTGAAAACCTCCCTTCGCGCATGGGGAAAGCAATAACATTTGTAGGCCCTGAGCGATTAAGATACCTTTTATTCAGCTCCTCTATCTGAAGATCATCAACGATAAGGATCGAAAGTTCTCCATCAGGACAGTCCAAGGCGCTTAATATGACCTGCGCTGTTTGCTGTATTTTCTCTTGTAATATCCTGAACTTGTTTTGCCTGTTGTCTATCAGAATTTCCATTGCCGCCCTTTCTATTGTTTGCAGCGGGTTTTTCTGGATATTCGATTCGATGATGGTATATCCCTGTTAATATTTTGTTGAAGCTTTTTGCTATGCTGTGCAAATCTTTTAAGGTCAGATCACAGTCTTCAAGCTGGCCGTCGGAAAAGATCTTGTTTATGAGATCCTGCACAAGACCTTGAATTCTGGACGGCGTAGGATTATCAAGCACTCTCGACGCAGCCTCAATAACGTCTGCCAGCATGACAAGAGCCGCCTCCCTGGTCTGGGGTTTAGGGCCGGGATAAAGGAAGTTATCGATATTTACCGCATCTGCTCCTTTCATTTTCTTTGCCTTATCATAAAAGTAGCTGATAAGGCTTGTTCCGTGATGCTGCCTGATGGTATCGATTATGGCCTGACCCAATTTATTCTCTTTGGCTGTCTCGACCCCTTCCTTTATGTGAGACATCAAGATCAGGCTTGACATGGATGGAGCAAGCTTATCATGCTTGTTCTTGCCGTTTTTCTGGTTTTCAATAAAATACAGCGGTTTCTTAATCTTGCCGATATCGTGATAATACCCGCATACTTTTGCCAGCAAAGGATTAGCCCCTATTGAAGATGCTGCCGCTTCAACCATAGAGCCTACAATTACAGAATGATGATAAGTTCCCGGAGCCTCTATCATAAGCCTGCGTAAAATGGGGCGATCAAGATTTGCAAGCTCCAGCAATTTTATATCTGTCGTGTAATCAAAGGCTATTTCTACAAGAGGCACAATACCTGCCGCAACAATCCCGGAACCGACTCCACCGGCTATAAACGCAAAAGCCCAGCCATATAAGAGGTTAGAAGCTGAAAACTCAGCCATATAAACACTTATAGCTGTTACAAGTATAAGATTGAGCAACCCAAGTTTTGCTCCCGCCTTAATAAATACTTTGCGTTCTCTGCAATTTCTGATCCAATAGGCAGCCATTGTGCTGCTTAGCATAAAGTAAATAAAAACTTCAAATCTATTTTGAAATATGATTGCCGTGCAAAGCGCGGTCAGCATGGCAAAGGAGATGGCGATATCAAAACTCATAAATAAACATACTGTCATAGCTCCTGCGGCAAGTGGAACGCCATAAAGTATTGATGAAGAGGACATTGGAAAAGTGGTGTTTTGGCTAAGTGTTTCAGAAAGTGATGACGAAATACTGGCGATAAAAATAAAGGTTATAAGCATGCTGGCGATAAACAGCAGGTTTTTATTGTTGTTAAGAGCTTTGCGGCTTTGAGGATTTATATGAATAATATATGTTATTATCAAAAGGCACAAAAGCAGCATTGAGGCTCCAATGCTGCTTGCAAGTATTCGCTTATTTTTTATATGGGTATGCAGGGTTTTCAGTTTTAAAAGCTGGATTTCAGTAACCCTTTCCCCTTCACGCAAGAGCATCTCCCCTGCCTTTATTTTGTAAAGAACAGGCTTGATTTCTGTTGCCGCACTCTTTTTCAGTTCTTCAGTCGCGCTTCTGTTTAATGTTATATTTGGTTGTATAAGCCTTTGGGCAAAATCTACTATCAGGTTTATAAGTGTATAGTCTAAGTCCTTAAGAGAAGGTTGACCAATAATTCTGACCATGGTTTTTGCCTGGTCAAGACCGTAATATTGCTTTACTTTATTGACGACCCTGTTTGTTTCGGTTCCGACGTCCCTTATAAATATTCCGTTGTCAGCCTCTTTAAGGAGGATTCCCTTATTTGTTACAACACCGTTTTTCAAAATCTGTGTTAATATTTTGGAAATAAAATAAACAATATCTTTCGAAAACTTTTCCTTTTCAAGGACCTGATACGCGCCTTTACTGACAGAAATACCGATTGTTTCCTCAAAACCCTTCTTCATCTGCCATATCCGGCCATGGACGGAGGCTTTATTCTTGCCAGCCCCTTCACCCTGATCTTGCATTTCATCTTTAAAAACCGCTCTGAGATCTGCAAATGCCTGCTGCACGCGCATCGTTAATCTTGGCGCTAATAGTTTATCACGATCGTACACGGTTAATACTTTCTCAACAGCAAGCTTGCGGTTTGCTTCTGTAGCAGACTCATCCTCAATAAAAAAATCACTCGGAGCCTTGATATCCCTATCTGCGACATCGCCTATTTTATAAGAATGCTCTGTAATAACCAGGCTCGGGTAAAAAATAATAGTAAATATCATGGCGACCCCGACAAGTATGCTCCATCGGGCATAATTGCTGGACCCTAAAAGCCTGTTAATCGATTCTTTGTTTTTCTCTATATTCATAATTCATAATTTAGGAATTCGCTTCGCTTAATTGGGAATTTAGGAATTTAGGAATTGAAGGTATTCTGCTGATTTTAATTCCTGAATCCCTAAATTCCTGAATCCCTCAATCCCTGAATCCCTGAATCCCTCAATCCCTCAATTCCTGAATCCCTAAATTCCTGAATCCCTCAATTCCTGAATCCCTGAATTTTTTTGCATCCAGTTCTTCATATGCCTTGATGATTTCCTGGACCAATCTATGGCGCACAACATCGGTTTTTGAAAAAAAGACGAACTTTATTCCACCTATTTCCCGAAGGATATTTTTTGTTTCTATAAGTCCTGAAGATTTTCCAACCGGAAGATCAGTCTGTGTAATATCGCCTGTAATAACGGCCTTGGAGCTGAAACCTATTCGGGTGAGAAACATCTTCATCTGTTCTGAAGTGGTGTTTTGCGCTTCATCTAAAATAACAAAAGAATCATTTAATGTTCTGCCTCGCATGAAAGCGAGAGGAGCCACTTCAATAATCCCCTTCTTCATCAGACTCGACACCTTCTCAAAACGCATCATATCATGAAGCGCATCGTAAAGAGGTCTTAAATATGGATCGACTTTTTCGGTTAAATCACCGGGCAAAAATCCAAGGGCTTCTCCGGCTTCAACCGCGGGTCTGGTTAAAATTATACGGCTAACCTGCCTTTCTGAAAGTGCGGCAACCGCCATTGCCATCGCAAGATATGTTTTACCCGTTCCTGCAGGCCCGATTCCAAAAACCATATCATATTTTCGAATAGCATCTATATATTCTTTTTGAGCCCGGCTTTTTGGAGTTATCGAATGTTTTTTGGAAGTAACGTAAACAGTATCTAAGAAAATCTCCTTTAAATTAAAGCTGTCATCTTCGCTCAGAACCCTGATCGCATAATCAACATCATTCGAATAAACCGGACAATTATCCTTTAACAGGCCGTAGAGCTGCTCAAGTATATTCTGCGCTAACTTTACGGCAATACTGTCGCCTTGAATAAATACAGTATTGCCCCTTGCATTGATTATGATATTTAATGCACCGGCAATTCTTTGAAGGTTGCTGTTATGTTCCCCGAAAAGCTGCTTTGCCAGATTTATATCTGAAAATGTATATTCGATTTTTTTATTGTCTGATTTATCTTTCATGTCGGAATCAAAGCTACTTTATTTTTTATGTATCACAATCTTTTAATCGAATGCAAACTACAATTTTAAGCCGATAAAGTAAAAAAGAAAAACACCTTGACTGATAAAATTTGCTTTGTTATTTTTGATGGTGTCGTGAAAAGTCCCTTTGACCTGTCATTTCGTTTCGAGTGAAACGAGAAATCCTTATTTCGACGACAGGAGAAATCTTACTGCAACATATTGAAAAGATAAGATTTCTCCCTGCGGTCGACCTGCCCGCTATTGCCAGAGATGCTGGCACATAAGCTGAATGCTGTTTCAGGCGTTGGCAGGCGGGAATGACACATTCGACGAAAGTTAATTATTCAAAGGACTCATAAGGTAACCCATGAATACTTTTGATATTGTAATAATAATTATTTTCGGTTTTTGCATGATAAGAGGGTTTTTTAGAGGGCTTATCAAGGAACTGTCTTCGATTATAGGGGTATTAGGCGGTTTTTATGCTGCATACACATATTACATGCAGGTTGCGATTCCTTTATCCGGCTGGATACAAAACGATTCATATCGTAATATACTAAGTTTTTTGATTATTTTTTGCGCTGTTTTTTTAATAATAAGCATCCTGGGTGTAATAATCAAATATATTCTCAATATTACCTTTTTAGGCTGGGTAGATCGCATTTGCGGCACGGGATTCGGCTTAATCAAAGGAGCGCTTATTGTCTCTGTTCTGCTTATTGCCTTTACTACATTCCTTCCAAAAGGCGCGCCTGTAATCAAAAACTCCTTATTAGCGCCCCATGTGAAAACGGTTTCTGAAAAAATGGTTAAAGTGGTTCCAACGGAGATGAAACATAGCTTTTCAGCCAAGATGGAAGAATTAAAAAAGGCCTGGAAATAAAGCGCAATAAACCTAAAAGATACAGTTTCTCGCAGCAGCTTCCATTCATCCATATAACAACCCAACCAAATATTGATAAATTTACTAAAAGTTGAACTGCAACAGCGAGCGCATTCCCCGCAGCTTTTTGCGGGGTTAGCGAGCGAATCAAAAAATTGATAGAATTCCTTACAGTCGAAGATTCCCTGCAGCTTGCTGCAGGGAATCTTCAATTATCCCACCTGCATCAATATGAAGTGATACCATTAGCGGGATGTTACACAGGGGTGAAAAACACCTTCAGGAAGGCTTTTTTGAGTCGGCAAGGTATTGGAAAATTGGTGACCCTAATTTTTTCCTTTAGATGGATTCACGTCTTGTTGGGAAGATCCTTTTACGAGGAGGGTATAAAAAAATGGAAACCTGCTATTTTTCAAAGTTGTGAATCGAGGGCCAACCCCAAACCTCCGGCCTTGTCAAGAAAAAATGCCGAGACGGCACACAGAAGCGTCATTTTCATGTCAAAATCACTGCTCTAAACCAAAAATACAAGCAATGTTCACAATCATTGAGACCTTTGAAAAATGCTCAATTTTGTTCAAGTTCAAGGAAGGCGAAAATTTTAAATGTAGGAATACATTGAGTATTTCGAGGCTTAAAATTTGAGCCTGACGCCGAAATTGGGCAAAAGGGGGCGTTTTGCAAAGGTCTCTCATTTAGTGTGATATCAAACGATTACCTTGGTCCGACCCCAGACGCAAGAAGGGGCTGTCATAGGCGCTAAGGAAGCTTATACCATGTACCCTTACCCCTTCCAACCATCTTCAACCGGCCCCTTCGTACTAATTTTGCAATATGAGCTTTAATGGTATTCCTGTTGGCTCCGGTAATTCTCTGAGCATCACGTACCATGACTTTTCCGTGTTGTTTGGCAATCTGTACAATCTCCTGAGACAGTGGCGGCAATTGGGCAATAACATTTTCAGTCTTGATCTTGGATTCCAGAACAGAGACCTGCTTTCTTAACGATTCGAGGAAAAACAATATCCAGTCATTAAGTTTTCCATTATCTGTGTAAAGGGTTGACTGGGCATGCCTCAGAGCTAAGTAGTATTGATCCTTATTGTCCTCTATGACTCTTTCTAATGAAGAGTAAGGCACATAGGAATATCCCGATTTTAATAACGTTAAAGTCGTGAATATACGAGACAACCTTCCGTTTCCATCCTGAAACGGGTGGATGGCTAAAAAGTTAACAAGAAATATGGCGATAAGCAGGAGAGGATGGAACTCTCTTCTTTTCCATTCCTTATTAAACCATTCGATTAACTCAGCCATCATGAATGGCGTATCAAAAGGAGAAGCAGTTTCAAAAATGATTCCGAGGCTCCTGCCGTCTTCGGCAAATGCCTCTACATGATTCGGAAACTTCTTGTACTCGCCTCTGTGCCGGGCATCTTTTGATGAATGCTTTAAGAGGACCTGATGTAATTGCTTGATATGATTTTCGTCTATTTGGATTTTACTGTATGACTCAAATACCAACTCCATCGCTTCAGTATAACCGGCTACTTCCTCTTCGTCCCTTGACCTAAAAGAGGTGGTACTTAGTCCCGACAACAATCTTTCCACTTCACTATCCGTTAACCTGGCGCCCTCGATCCTGGTGGAGGAACCCACAGATTCGATAGTAGCGACACGTTTAAGCAGCGCCAATCGGTCAGGAGCGAGACTGCTCAGCGCCTGCCATTTTCCTTTGAACTCATCGATTTTTGAGATCAGCTTAATATATTCCGGAAGGATCTGAAGTTTAGGAGTATCCATAATAATATCCATATATATCCAAAAAATGATGTTGTCAAGGTCTTTTATGGATAATTATGGATATTTTTTAGGGTATTGATGTATAGACAAAATGTCTGTGGACATAATGCAGTTGTTCACAAAAGGAAAATATTTGACAGGTAATAAAGGAGCCAAATTGAAACTCACTGCGGCAAGCCGCAGTCCCGCTTTCGGGCGGGATTCGACCCTTAGGAGAAACCGGGAAACTAAAGAGCCCCAAAAGCACAAACCGGGGCATCAGCAACATTTCGATATTTTGGTTTACTCTGTTTTTCTTAGTATAAATAATCACATAGCATACATCAACGTAACTTCTCAATAACCTCTGGCGATATTCGGAATTACAGCCGTAGGGGCGGGTTTATCCCGCCAGAATCGACTCGGCAGGCGGCGTAAAGCCGCCCCTACGAGAGATTTCTCATCACACGACCAACTAATTGACAAAACTTCGGTAGATGCTATTGCCCGAACTTATTGAGAAGTTACACATCAACTGGACATGAAACGCATATTTTCATGGGCGTTTCTGTGGATGTCCTGGTGTCCCGCTTGTCGCTGCTTGTCGCTGCCTGGCTAAATAATGTTGGTCCAATGCTTGACGGAGATACGATTTTATCATCGCTTGACGGCTAATATTCATTTTTTTTGCTATGTTATCCAACTCCTTCAGCATATCAAGGGTAAAATCAACATTAACTCTCTGAATAGGAGGCCTCATCTCGCCTTCATTTGTAAAAAACTTTGAAACATCGTCTCCTTTCATCGCCAGTTCAGCAATTTCATCTGCGGTTGGAGACTTTTTCTTAGCTGTTTTTTTCATATAGTTTTTCCTCTTTCCTGGTTGTCTTCCAAAGTGTAACAAGATGATAATATTCACCATCCTTGTCTTCCCTAACTTCATATATGACAGAATATAGCTTGTCTTGTACCCAGCCTATTGCACGAAATTGTTCAGGGTTATCTGATCGACAGTCAACATAATGATAATGATTCCAAATTTCCTGAACCTCATCAAAACCAATTCTTCGTCTTGGATCTTTTCTTAATTTTTCACTTTTTTTCCTATCAAACTTGAATCTTATATTAATTAAACATATAACTGTTATACCTATCTGTCAAGGCAGAAGTTGCTATAGAGCTTATCGTAAATTTGAGCTTAGAACTTTTTTGTGAAAATTGAAATGCAAGTAGGATAATAAGAATTTTATGCATTTCTCTCAATTTTTTCTTGAGGTTTAAGTTTAAATTAAATATTATTTTTTGCCTGCAACTTTGCAGGCGAAAATAGAATGGTTGATATGAAACATGATCCAATACTTAAAGAAAATGCTCATGTGCCGGAGTCAGTAGATTCTCAGCCCTGGATTAAGGCAGGTTTTCGAATTGGAGATATTGGTACACACACGAGCAGAACTATTATGCTGAAAGAATTGGAGCTATTGATCGCAGATCAAAGCGCTCAGGCATCTCGTGCGGATTATGTTTCAGCGATCATTGACCAAAATTGTCTAAGTAAAAAAACTGTATCCACACGTAAGCTTTCCTGTCAAAGACTCAGCGAACTCTACGGTTTAAATCCATCTATCCTTCTTTTTCGAGTTCTACGGTCATTATGGCAGGTTGACGAAAACGGACGTCCTCTTCTTGCACTTCTAACCGGTTTGGCTCGCGACCCTCTCCTAAGAGTGACTGTCACCCCTGTTTTACAGATGCACTCTGGGGAAGAGCTCGTACGTCAGAAATTGACAGATGCTCTTCGTCAGAGTGTCGAAAATAGATTAAATGACAGCACGCTTGATACGGTTGTGCGCAATATATCATCCTCATGGACACAGTCCGGGCATTTAAAAGGTCGTGTGCGAAAATATCGGCAGAAGGTCAACCCTACGCCTATTGTGACGGCCTATGCCCTTTTATTGGGATATATTCTGGGGGCTCGTGGTAGTGGTTTGTTTAACACCCCTTGGGCTAAAGTGCTTGATACACCTGCCGAAGAGCTGCTCTCTTTGGCTACCAACGCAAAACGCTTAGGGTTTTTAGACTTGAGTCAAGCAGGTGGTGTAGTTGAGGTTTCATTCACCCGCATGTTAACAGAAGATGAAAGGCGGTTGATTCATGGGACGGATTGAAGAACTTGCAAATCGATATCAGAATCATATTTCTGCGCCATGGCAACGCAACCTGGCTGGAGATCAAAAGGCCATTTTTGCGGTCTATCCTAAAGAGGACGAGCGTAAGCTGCGCGCAAGGCTTGAACTTTTTGAGATGGCAACTATCGATGCCGGGCATAATTGGAAGTCTCTTAATTTCACCAAAACCTTCGCTGATTGGATGGCCAACACAGAATACAGGGAGCTATATTTCGAATCACCGGAAGACCTGACGATGAAACTTCAAAGCAATTTTTTACAGTTTGCTGCTCAGGAACTCCGCAAGGCCCTGATGGCCCCGGATGTAAATGTCGATACCGTTGTGGCAGTATATGGAGTGGCAAGTTTATATGGATTCACCAAGGTATCTTTGGTCTTGAAGGAAGTCGTGCACGACATTCAGGGGCGTTTGTTGCTCTTCTTTCCGGGTGAGTTTGACAATAACAATTATCGACTCCTTGATGCACGGGACGGATGGAATTACTTAGCAGTCCCAATAACATTACATAACGGGGTGAACGACTAATGAAAAATCGTGAAATATTTCAACGAGATCCCGCTACTACAAAGCTGCTCAATGACGGTGTGGCTGCTGTAACGGAATCAGCGACTACCAAAGAAATTGAAACACTGCGTTATGAGCTGGAGCGCTTTGTCTGTGAAGGCCAATATAAGGGAGGCCTTATCCGAATTCTTGAATCGTATATGGGGAATGCGGATTCAACGGTTCAGCCTGCCGCATGGGTAAGCGGTTTTTTGGGAAGCGGCAAATCTCACCTTCTCAAAATGTTCAGACATTTATGGGTGGATACCCAGTTTGAGTCTGATAGCGCGACTGCCCGTGGCCTGACCCAGTTGCCGGACGAGGCAAACGATCTACTGAGAGAGCTGGATACGTTGGGAAAGCGATGCGGCGGACTTCATGCCGCAGCAGGAACCCTGCCTTCCGGTGGTGGTGAAAGCATGCGACTTGCTGTTTTAAGTATCATTTTGCGTTCCAAAGGTCTTCCGAGCTCACTGCCTCAGGCACAGTTCTGCCTCTGGCTTCAGAAAAACAATCTATATGAAAAGGTTAAGGTATCTATTGAATCTGTCGGCAAAGATTTTCAGAGTGAACTGCATGACCTCTACGTCAGTCCCATTGTGGCTCAAGCATTGTTAGATGCTGATCCCGCCTTTGCCCCGGATCTTAAGCAGGCTCGCGCAGCGCTGCGTACCCAGTTCCCTGTTGTGAAAGATGTTTCAACCGAGGAATTCATCCGAATTATCCGCAAGATTCTTTCGACAAATGGGGAAATCCCTTGCACCGTTATTGTGCTTGATGAAATCCAGTTGTTCATTGGGGACAGCGCTAAACGTTCTACTGATGTAATGGAAATTGCCGAAGCCATTTGCAAACAGCTCAATAGCCGGGTTTTACTCATAGGTGCGGGCCAAACAGCTCTTGCCGGGAGTGTACCTTTAATGC
Organism: Thermodesulfobacteriota bacterium; assembly: GCA_034721935.1. Classification (GTDB taxonomy): domain Bacteria; phylum Desulfobacterota; class Desulfobacteria; order Desulfobacterales; family ETH-SRB1; genus Desulfaltia. The sequence continues at coordinate 2,986 of JAYENE010000125.1, read as the reverse complement.
AGCGCCTCAGGGACCGCTTTACGATACCTGTTGAACTCTCCGATTCGGATGTTGAAACAGTAACCCGTCGAGTGGTACTCGCCAAAAAGGCTGACAAACGCAAAGCCATTGAAAATACGCTTAATGCTCATGCAGGCGAAATAGACCGGCAGCTTTCCGGCACACGTATTGGGACTCGGACTGAAGACCGTGCGATCATTGTAGATGACTATCCTCTTTTGCCTGTTCGCAGGCGTTTTTGGGAGCATACCTTACGTGCCGTTGATATCCCTGGCACCAGCAGCCAGGTGCGGACACAACTGCGTATCGTTTATGATGCGGTAAAGGAAATGGCCGAAAAATCCCTTGGTACCGTCATGCCGGCTGACTTCATTTTTAATCAGCTTCAGCCTGACCTACTCCGTACTGGTGTATTGTTGAGGGAAATAGACGAAACTGTCAGAAACCTTGATGACGGGACCCCGGAAGGGGAGCTGGCTAAGCGTATATGCGGACTTGTCTTCCTGGTTCGGAAATTGCCGCGTGAAGAGGTTGCTGACATTGGTGTTCGGGCTACACCTGAAATGATGGCTGATCTTCTCATAAGCGATCTTGCAAACAATGGCGCAACCCTAAGGAAAGAAATTCCTCAAATTCTCGACAAACTGGTTGATAAGGGGAAGCTTATTAAGATTGACGAGGAATACAGCCTTCAGACCAGAGAAAGCAGCGAGTGGGGCCGGAAGTTTCGTAACCGGCAGACCAAATTGAGTAACGACCTGACTTCACTATCCAGTAAGCGTTCTTGTCTATTGATTGCGGCATGCTCTGATGTCCTGAATGGCATCAAACTACTTCAAGGGAAGTGCAAAGCGGCGCGCAAGTTATCTATCCATTTTGGAACTGAACCACCTGAAGTTAAAGGCAACGAAATTCCAGTCTGGATACGTGATGGTTGGGGCGAAAATGAAAGCACGGCGCTTGCCGATGCCCGGGCCGCTGGAACAGACAGTCCGGTTATATACGTATATGTTCCCAAAGCCGGCGCCGATGACCTTAAAAAGGCGATCACAGAATACGAGGCAGCAAAGGCGACCATCGAATTCAAGGGCACGCCCACAACACCGGAAGGCCAGGAAGCCCGTGATTCAATGACAACCCGCATGGGTTCATCCGAAGTTACTCGTAACAGCATTATCCAGGATGTGATAAATGCAGCCAAAGTTATTCAAGGTGGCGGCCAGGAATTGTTTGATCTGACCCTGAAAGACAAAGTGAATTCAGCCGCTGAAATCTCCCTGGATCGGCTTTTCCCAAATTTTCAAGATGCGGATGACGACCGCTGGCACACTGTTATCAATCGAGCCAAGAGCGGTTCTGATGCTGCTTTGCAGGCCGTCGACTGGAACGATGCACCTGAGAAACATCAGGTTTGCTCTGCTATAATTTCTGAAATCGGTTCCGGAAAGAAAGGCAAAGATATTAGAGATGCTTTTGAAAGCGCCCCCTATGGCTGGCCCCGTGATGCAATTGATGCAGCCTTGATTACATTGTTCACAACGGATCACATTCGGGTTACACACAAAGGCGTTCAGCTCAAACAGGGACAACTTGACCAGGCGAAGATGTCGGTTAGTGATTTCCGTGTGGAAACAATAACCATCGATGCGAGGGCTCGTATCAAACTACGCAAACTGTTCCAAGGCGCTGGAATTCCCTGCAAACCCGATGAAGAATCAATTGCTGCAAGTCAATTTCTCACTCATCTATCGGACATGGCAGACCGGGCCAGTGGTGATCCGCCAATGCCGGAACGTCCTTCAACGGATCATCTTGATAATTTGAGAGTGTTAGCCGGTAACGAGCAGCTTGCTGAAATTCTGAATCAATATAAAACGCTTTCAAAACAGGTCAAGGATTGGTCAGCCCTGGCGGATCTGGCCACAAAACGGAAACCCGCATGGGAAACGCTCCAACTCCTGTTGAAACACAACACAACCCTACCTGAATCACAAGATCTTAACCAGCAGGTTAATGCTGTTCACGAGGAAAGACGCCTGCTTGACAAAACCGATCCTGTTCCAGCGATTCACAAAGATGCTGTCACAGCTCTCCGCAAGGCTGTAAAGAGAGCCTATGATGATTTCAAGGCCGCTTATGATCATGAAATGACTGCTTTAGAAGATAATGACAACTGGAATACAATATCTTCCGTTCAGCAGGAAGAAATTTTATTTACAGAAGAGATAGCCGATATTCCTGACCTTTCCATAGGGGATGACTCAAAATTGGTTCAATCTTTAGAAGAGACATCGATAACCATTTGGAAGACCAAAATCGATGCATTGCCGAAGCAGTTCAGCAACGCGGCAGTTTCAGCGGCAAGGCTGCTGGAACCCGAAACCCAGACTGTTAAACTCACCAGCGGAACCCTGAAAACTGAGGATGATGTCAGGAACTGGATCGAGGATGTTGAGAAAAACCTTCTTGATAAGATCCAGGACGGCCCTATTGTAATTTCGTAAAAAGAGAACCGATAAGGAACGGGGACGAATTAACTTCCACAAGTAGGCGCATAGATTTGGGTCAAATTTGTTCGATCTCAGATCGCAAAAGTTGATGGAATAGCAGGCTATTTCAAGATTTTTGTGATTTGAGGTCGGGCAAAGGTGGCCTGAAGCTGTGATGCATAGTTGGGGAAGTTATTTCGTCCCCGTTCCTAAGCGAAAACAAAGGAAAAATCATTGTATACCAGAGCGAAGATGGCGCCACCCAAGTGGATGTCAGCCTGTATGAGAAAACTGTTTGGCTGAATCTGAACCAGATGGCTGACCTCTTTCAGCGAGATAAATCGGTTGTTACCAGACATTTGCGTAATATACTATAGCGCTAAGCAAAATCATACCACCCATGCTAACCTAAATCATACCACCAATATTCAGCAAAAGCCTTCTTGCTGATATCGCCCCCCTTGATCCCTCCCATATTAATTGTATTTTCGAGTTCA